>DAHWKH010000047.1 GCA_027343725.1 Acidiferrobacteraceae bacterium | reverse complement strand
CGGATCGGCCATGAGTTCGGCCGCCAAGGCGGCATCGTCCCGCTCGTCCCGTCCCCGGGGACGGGTGCCGGCGATCGGCCGCACCACCATCTCGCGCCCCTCGAGCTTCGCCAAAATCTCGGGCGAGGACCCGACCACCTGGAACGTCCCGAGATCGAGGAAATACATATAGGGCGAGGGGTTGATGCGGCGCAAGGCGCGATACAGATCGAGCGGCGAGCCCGCGAGCGGCGCCGACAAGCGCTGCGAGAGCGCGACCTGCATCACATCCCCGGCGGCGATGTACTCGCGCGAGCGCGCCACCGCGGCCTCGAAACCGGCCTTGGTGAAGCCCGATACGAAATCCGATTCGCGCAAGGTCCCGCCGCCGCCCGAGGGCGGGCGGACGAGCGGGGCGCGCAGGTCCTCGCTCAGCCGATCGAGGCGCTCCTGCGCCCGCTGGATCCCTTGGGCGCCGTCTGCCGCATCGGCGTGCACGACGAGCGTGAGCACGCCGCGCAGGTTGTCGAATATGACGAGTTCCTCGCTGACGATGAACAGGGCATCCGGGATGCCGATCTCGTCGGGCTTTGCGTTCTCACCCAAGACCGGCTCGATATGGCGCACCGTCTCGTAACCGAGATAGCCGACGAGACCTCCATGAAAACGCGGCAACGCCGGGTCGTCATCGACCCGAAAGCGCGCCTTGAAGGCGCGCACGGCGGCCAGAATGTCGTCACAGCGGCCGTGGGCCACGCGCTTCCCGTCCTGCTCGAGGGTCACCTCGTGTCCGAAAAGCCGCAGACAGGTCCGGGCGGCAAGCCCGATGAGCGAGTAGCGCCCCCATTTCTCGCCGCCCTCGACAGACTCGAGGAGATAGGAGTAAGGCCCGTGCGCGAGCTTCATGTAGCAGCTCAAGGGCGTGTCGAGATCCGCGGACACTTCGCGGATCACCGGGATGCGATGCCCGCCTACGGCATCAAAATCGAGAGAGTCGTTGGTCGCCATGTCGTTCCTTCCCCAGAGACGGTGAGAGTCCTCGTGATCCGTGGAAGACGCCATCGCGCGCGCGTCATGAGGCCGCCCGCGAGAGCAGGAACGCTTCGTCGAAGCGCACGAGATCGGGAAGGTGCGCCATGTCGGGAATCGTAACGCGCGCACCGAGTCCGGCGAGATCGACGCCGTGGCGATAGCCGTAAGTGACGGCGATCGCGGGAATGCCGGCCGAGTGCGCCGCGCGCATGTCGTTTCCGGAATCGCCGACGAGCGCGCTGCCCTGCAGTTGGACCTCGAGCCGTTCAGCCGCGATCCGAAGCGGCAAAGGATCGGGCTTGGCGCGCTCGACCTGGTCCCCGCTCAACACCACCTCGAAATAGAGCCTGAGACCGAGCGCCAGGAGGAGCGGCTCGGTGAAGCGCGCCGCCTTGTTCGTGATGCACGCCAGACGGAAACCCTCGGCGCGCAGGCTCTCGAGCGTGCGCAGGACATGCGGATAGACGCGGCTGTGTTCGGCGACGTGCGCCTCGTAATAGTCGCCGTAGAGCCGCTCGGCCTCGGTGAACAGCGCCGGATCGGGCTCACCGAAACGCTCCCCGGTGAGCGCCCGCTTGATGAGCCGCGGCACGCCATCGCCGATCCAGCCGGCGATGGTGGCCTCGTCGCACGGGGCCCGCCCGAGGGTCCGCAGCATGTGATTGGCGGCTGCCGCCAGGTCCGGCGCGGTGTCGACCAGTGTGCCGTCGAGATCGAACAGCAAGCCCGCAAGCCCGATGCGATTCATGCCTGGGCGAGCTCCGCGCGCATCTTGTCGATCGTCGCCCGGTAATCGGGCGTCCCGAAAATCGCCGAGCCGGCGACGAAGGTGTCGGCACCGGCGGAGGCGATCTCGCGGATGTTGTCGATCTTGACGCCGCCGTCGATTTCGAGCCGGATCGGGCGTCCGCTCGCGTCGATCCGTTGGCGCACGGCGCGCAGCTTGTCGAGCGCGGAGCGGATGAAACTCTGGCCGCCGAACCCGGGATTGACCGACATGATCAACACCATGTCGATCTTGTCCATGACGTAATCGAGATACGACAACGGCGTCGCGGGGTTGAAAACGAGGCCGCAGCGGCAGCCCTGGGCCTGAATGAGGCTCAAGGTCCGGTCCACGTGCTCGCTCGCCTCGGGGTGAAACGTGATGAGGCTCGCCCCGGCCTGCGCGAAATCCGGGATGATCCGATCCACGGGTTTGACCATGAGATGGACATCGATGTCGGCCGTGACCCCGTTCTTGCGCAGGGCCTCGCAGACCAGGGGGCCGATCGTGAGATTGGGCACGTAGTGGTTGTCCATCACGTCGAAATGGATCATGTCGGCGCCGGCGGCCAGCACCGCGTGGACCTCCTCGCCAAGCCTGGCAAAGTCCGCGGACAGGATGGAGGGGGCAATCAGACAATCGCGCATAGGGGGTCCCCAAGCCAAAGCTCGCAATGTACCCGATAGCGCGTCGATTTGCAGCATCCGCCCGTTCGACCCTCGACGGAGCGACTCAGGTGCTCTATGGTCCGAGGAGAGGGATCGGGAACACAGGCAGCCTGCCACGGTCTCTTGTAAGCTCAAGACCGGAACCACCGGACCGCGACGATCCCCGCAGGGAGGCGACTGACGGATCATGTCCCAGAAGACGACCCGTGCCGGACGGCACGTCCGCAAGGCGCGCGTGCCCGGTCATTGCCCTGTGCCCGGGAGGACACCATGACTGACAAACCCGAACCCTGCGTACTCCTGATCTTCGGCGCCACCGGCGATCTCGCGCGCCGCAAGCTCCTGCCGGCCCTTTACCAACTGCACGTGAAGGGCCAGCTCCCGAAGGGGTTCGCGGTGCTCGGCGCAAGCCGCCGCCCACTGTCTCACGAGGCCTTCCGCGCCCTCATGCGCGAGGCCTGCGACACCTTTTTGCCCACGCCCGTCGATGACGCCCAGTGGCAGACGTTCGCCGCACGGCTCTCCTACGAAGCCGGCCACTTCACCGACCCGACGCTCTTTCAGCGGCTCAACATGGCGCTGCGGGACATCGACCACCGTCACGGCACCGGCGGCAACCGGCTCTTCTATCTCGCGACCCTGCCGAGCAGCTATCCGCTCCTCGTCCGCCAGCTGCACGACGCGGAGATGATCAACAAAGCGCACGACCACCCGTTCACGCGCCTCATGGTGGAAAAGCCCTTCGGGCGCGACTGGGACTCGGCGGTCGCGCTCAACAAGGAGATCGCGACGGTATTTCGGGAGGACCAGGTCTACCGGATCGACCATTACCTCGGAAAGGAGACGGTCCAGAACATCTTGATGTTCCGGTTCGCCAACGCGATCTTCGAACCCCTCTGGAACCGCGTCCACATCGATCATATCCAGATCACGGCCGCCGAGACGCTCGGCATGGAGGGCCGCGGGGCCTATTACGAGGAGGCCGGGGTCCTGCGCGACATGGTGCAAAACCACCTGATGCAGGTCTTGAGCCTCGTGGCCATGGAGCCACCCCTGTCGTTCGCCGCCGATGCCATCCGCGACAAGACGGTCGAGGTCTTCCGTGCCCTGCGCCCGCTCGCGGGCGATGACGTGCGCGCGTGCACGGTGCGTGGCCAGTACGGACCCGGGCCCGGGCACGGCCACGGGGAGGTGGCGTACCGCAGCGAACCGGCCGTGGATCCCGCGTCCCAGACCCCCACCTACGTCGCCCTCAAGGTCTTCGTCGACAACTGGCGCTGGCAGGGGGTCCCGTTTTACATCCGCACGGGCAAGCGCCTGGCGCACAACGCGACCGAGGTCGTGATCCAGTTTCGGCAAATCCCGTTTTGCCTGTTCGGTCAGGATCAGGTGTGCTCGCGCATCGAGCCCAACCGCTTGGTGCTGCGCATCCAGCCCTACGAGGGCATCAGCCTCGGTTTTGCCATCAAGGCCCCGGGACAGGAGCGGCAGGTCGATCGCGCGCGCATGAACTTCAGTTACGGCGGCCGCTACGACGGCGCCATCCCGCTCCCTTACGAGCGGCTGCTGACGGACGCCATGCGCGGCTATGCGGCGCTGTTCGCGCGCCGCGACTCGGTCGAGGAGGCCTGGCGCTTCATCACCCCGATCCTCACGGCCTGGAGCGCGGACCCGCCGGCCGACTTCCCGAATTACCCGGCCGCGAGCGACGGCCCCCAGGCCGCCCACGATCTCATGGCGACCGACGGGCGCGCCTGGCATCCCCTGGATCCGCCGGTGTCCTCGTGATCGCGACCATCGCCGAGGACCCGCGCGCGCTCGGCGCCGCCCTCGCCGAACATCTGCTCCTGAGCGCAGACGCCGCGCGCGCGCGTGGCGCGACTCTGCGCATCGCCCTGTCCGGGGGCACGACCCCGCGGGCCTTTTACGAGGCGCTCGCGTCCCAGCGCCACCGCACCCCCTGGTCGACGCTTGGCATCTACTTCAGCGACGAGCGCGCCGTCCCCCCCGATCACCCCGACAGCAACTTCGGTCTCGCGCAGGCAAGCTGGCTCCGGCATGCCCCCCGCGGCACGGCCATCCATCGGATCCCCGGCGAGCTCGGGGCCGAAGAGGCGGCCCGCGTTTACGAGCGCGTCATCGATGACATCCCCTCGGGCGAGGCGGTCTTCGATATCGTCTTTCTCGGGGTCGGGCCGGACGGCCACATCGCCTCGCTGTTCCCGGGCCGTCCCTTGACCGAACCGGCGCGCGTGCTGGCGATTCCAGCGAGTGGCGAGCGCTGCGCGCGCGTGTCCTTGAGCCTTGCGACGCTCATCAAGGCCCGGCACCGCATCGTCCTCGCCCAGGGTCCGGACAAGGCCGAGGTCCTGCGGACCTCGCTTGCACCGGACGCCGCCACCCCGCTGGCCGCCCTCCTGCGGGCGGCCCCGGTCGCGCTCTGGCTCGACCGGGCCGCGGCCTGCGGCCTCTGCCCGCGCCCGATCGGATCCGACTGAGCCCCTCAGTAACGATGTCCGCGGCCGTTCAGGCCGACGCGCACGCGAAACACCACCGCGTGATGGGGCATGTTCTTGGTGAAGGGCGGATAGGACACGGACCGGACCGCCGCGAGGCTTGCCCGATCGATCAAATGAAAACCGCTCGAGCGCGCCACCCGCACCCACACCAAGCGCCCCTGGGGCGTCAGCTCGAAACTCACCGTCGTTCGCCCCGACATGCCCAGGTCGGCGACTGACCGCGGGACCACGAGACCGGCCTGAATCCGGGTGCGCACCATGACGGCATAGCGATTGACCGCTTGCGCCGCGCGCGCCGGCGAGGGCGGCGGCGAGGGCGGTGGGGACGGCTTGTGAACCGCCGGTGGCGGGCGCTTCACCGGGGTCGGCAGCGGCACCGGGCGGTGATGGATCACGGGCTTAGGCGTCGGGGGCTTCGGCTTCGGGATTGGCTGGGGCTTCGGCGGCTGCGGCCGGGGAACGGCGCGCGGCTTGGGAAGCGTCACCAAGTGCGCGGTCATCGGCTTTCGGCGCAGACCCACGGTGACCGTCCGGTCCGGGGCCCAATGCAGCAGGACCAGAGCGAGCCCGATTTCCAAAACGAGTGCCGCGAGGACGGCGCGCGCAAACGGCTGCGGCGCCCGCGGCCCCCAAAACCCGGACAGGGATTCGCTGTTCATGGTAAGCGCGCTCCTTGAATTACGGACGGGCCGCGATCCCGATACTCGTGATCCCCGCTGTGCGCGCGGCGTTCATGACCCGGACGAAATCCTGGAACGGGACTCCGCGCGCGGCGGCGATCGTCACCACCGGCTTGCGCTTGGCCTCTCCGGCGAGCCATCGACCCAGGGCCTTGGCCGCCACGTGGTGGTGATCGATCGTGATCGCGCCGTTTTGCGCGACACCGATCAACACATGGGGGTGCGGGAGGGTCTTGGCGGTGCTGGCTTGCGGCAACGCGAGACCGAGCCCCTGGTCGGGGATCATGCGCAGGGTCAGGATCATGAAAAACACGAGCAGGAAGAACATGACATCGATCATGGGTATGAGCTCGATGCGCCCCTTGCGCGTCTCGAAATAACGCATTTTCATGAGCTAGTCCACGAGCGCCGCGCGCGCAAGCTCGGCGTTGACCCGGGCGTTGGCGTCCGCGGGCATGACCACCGGCGCCCCGTCGAGGCGATTGAGCAGCATGGTCTTCACGATGTCCAGCTGATGCAGCACGCCGCGCACCTTGTTGTTGAGGGCGTTGAAGGCCAGAAGGCCGGTCATGGCGACGAACAAACCGGAGGCCGTGGCCACCAGGGCGTCGGCGATGCCCCCGGTCACGGCCGTGGGTTTGTGCCCGGCCACCGATAACACCGAGAAGGCGTGGAACATGCCGATGATGGTGCCGAAGAGCCCGAGGAGCGGGGCGAGCGTGATGATGGTGTCGAGCACCCACAGGCGCTTGTCGAGGGTCGGCGCCATCCGCAGCGTGGCCTCGTCGAGACGATTGGCGAGCTGCTCGCCGTTGGTGATGCCGATGTGGCGCATCGCGACGTCGAGCAAGACCGCCTCGGGCAGATCGGGGCCCGAGGCCGCGAGCGCGCCGAGTTGCGCGCGCGAGGCCTCCTGACACGCGCCCAAGCGCTCCACGAGGCCGTTGCCCTGCAAAAGCGTGCGCCGCAAATACCAGAACCGATCGATGATCACCGCCAGCGCGATCGTCATGATCGCGACCATGACGTACAAAACGCCGTCCGAGTAATTGGCCAGATGGATGAGGTAATGGATCGTCATAAGGTCCCTCCAGTGAGGCGCCAGGATGCGCCCCGTCCATGACACCGATTTGGCGTCTTGATGACGGTTCCGTGACGCCACTGCATGTCCTCGCCTTCCCTTGAACCTCCCGCTCTCACGCATGTGTCACATCGCCTTCATGAGATCGTCATTTCGCGCTCATACCATACCTGGCATGTTTCGATAACCATAAGTGTTCAGGCGATCGGTTGCGCCCGTGGGGCCGCAACCGATCGCGGGGGAGCGTCACGAGCGGCGTTCCAAACCATCGCACGGACCTTACCGCAACTCTCGTCGTCGTCAGGAGGAGATTCTCATGAGCCTTACCGGAACCCGGCAATCCGAACCCCGTAACAGCCTGCCGCTACGGCCGTCCCACATCGCCGTCGCGGTGGCGCTCGCGATCGCCCCGGCGGCTCACGCGCACACCCCGCGGAAGAAGACCGGCCGGGGCTCGCACGCGCGCACCATCAATATCGGCGCGGTATCGGCGCGGGCCCGGGCCTTGAACACCCTGAGCCACCTGCCCAGCACCCGGGACGTCTTTCGTTCGACCCAGTCGGTGAAGACCATCGGCAAAAAACAGATGGCGATGGCCGGGCCGGCCGGCGGCTCGGCCCAGGCCATGGCCGCCGCCCCCGGTGTCCACATCGCAAGCGATGGCGCAAGCGGCGCGCCGCGCTCCTCGATCAGCATCAACGGGATGAAAACCGGCTGGGGGAACATCGCCGGGAACGCCAATGACGGCACCATCATGGTGACCTTCGACGGCGTGCCCATGGTTGACCCGGCCTACGGCGTCTGGCAGGCCTCCGAGGTGCCCCAGATGGCGCTGATCCGCGGCATGACCGTGACCTATGGTCCGGGCTACCCGGTCAACCGCTGGTACAACAATATCGGCGGCAGCATCAATTTCGTGCCGCTGCAACCGGGGGCCAAGGCGGGCGGCAGCCTCGGCGCCTTCGTCGGGAGCTTCGGGACGACGGGCGAGACCTTTAGCGCCCAGACCGGCGACATGGGCCACGGCTGGTCGGCCGTCGTCGCGGGCGGTGCGACCCATAGCGACAACTTCCTGAATGGGTACGGGTTCCAGAATCCGGCCAAAAACCACGCCGACTACGCAAAGCTCGTGCACACCTTCCGCGGTGGGCACATCAGCTTCGGGGCCTACACCGCGCGCTCCGAGGCGTATCGCCCGCTGCCGATTCCGGTCGCACCCAATGCCCACGTGACCGTCAACGGCCAGGAGTACAGCCAGCCGACGACCGGCTTCTACACCACCCTGCCCGCGTCCACGTATTGGAAACAGAGCATCGTCGAGACGAATCTCCTGTTCTCGCGTCTCGTGGAGAGCATGAGCCGCAACGTCACGCTGCATAACCTTATCTGGTATCGCTACGGCGGGCGCGAGCATCAGCATTACAACACCCTCTCACCGAGCGTCCTCGATCAGTACTACCACACGACGAGCAACACCTACGGGGACAAGCTGTATTTCGCGATCCACCTGCCCCGCAACGAGGTCTCGGTGGGCGGTTACTATCTCACCAGCCGGTATTACTCGCTGCTCGAGTACTACAACCCGGGCATGCAAACGACCGTCAACGGCCACACGACGAACTACAGCGCCTCGCTGCCTTACGCCTTCCACAGTTCCTACCTGTACATGACCGACCTCGCGGCCTTTGTGCAGGACGATATCCGGCCCGTGCGTTCGCTGCGCATCACGCCCGGAGTGCGCCTCGTGTCCTTCCAGACGAGCTTCGTCAACAACGCCGCGGCGGCCTTTCCGACCAACACCACCTACGGCGTCGGGCACAACGGCGACGTGCAGCCGAACTCGACCACGCACTTCGTCGATCTCGAACCCTCGATCGGGGTGAACTGGCAGGCGACGCCCGACGTCTCGCTCTACGCCAACTACTCCAAGGCCTACAAGGCCCCCGCCGGGGCCACCGGGACCTACGCCCACCTCCTGGCCTCGAGCCTGCAACCGCAGACATCGGACCAGTACCAGGTGGGCCTCAAGGCCCTCATTCCGCGTTACGGCTACCTGAAACACGCGGTCCTCGGGGTCAACTACTACCATCTGACCGACAACAACGAGATCATCCCCGTGCCGGTCGTGAACCACACCTACAGCCTGTTCGCGTCCGGCTCGTCGCAGTTCAGCGGCGTGAACCTGTATTTCACCGACAACCCGCTCTACAGTCTGCACCTGTTCTCGAATCTGAGCTTCGAGAACGCAACGTATCTCGCCTACACCAACCCCCACGGCGTGTCGTATGACGGCCTGCCGATATCGAACGTCCCGGCCCAGACCGCGAACATCGGCGCCTACTACGAGATCTACGACGCCGGGGCCTTGTACGAGCCGCGGATCTGGTGGCAGTACACCGGGACCCAGGATCTCTACAACAACAACACGGGGGCGCCCACGCGCCAGAAGCTTCCGGCCTTCGGGCTTTTCAACGCGGCCCTCAACATCAAGATCGCCGGCCACGATCTGATGTCCGGACTGCACACGATGTCCCTGGACTTCGGCGTTCTCAATATCCTGAACAAACGCTACAACGCTTACGAGTACATCAGCAGCGGCGGATACTACGGCGTGGCCGGGCAGATGCTCGGGGAACCCGGCGAGCCGCGCTCCTTCTACATGAGCGTGGACGCCAAGTTCTAGCGTCGGGTGGAGAAGCCCCGGGAGGGGCACGTCCGACGGCAGGGCCGTCTCTGACCTGCCAGGACGGCGGGTCAGAGGCCGCCCAAGGTCCCGCCGGGGGCCGCCCGTCTCGTCCCGGGTCCCGGTGGACCGCCGGGGCGGCGGGGCGCGATTGACACAGACGCGGCACTTGCGTATGAGACCCAAAACACTTGGGAGATCTGGGCATGGCCTTTCTCATCGCGCTTCACGGACTCGCCGCCGTCATTTGGGTGGGCGGGATGTTCTTCGCCTATGTCGTGCTGCGGCCGGCCGCGCAAGCGCTCGAGGCGGCCGTCCGGCTGCCGCTGTGGGCGCGGACCTTCGCGCGTTTCTTTCCGTGGGTGTGGGCGGCGGTCGTGCTCCTGCCGGCGTCCGGCTACGCTGTCATCGCCTCCCGCTTCGGGGGGTTTGCGCACCTCCCCCTGTATGTCAACGTCATGCAGGCTTTGGGGATCCTGATGATCCTTCTCTATCTGCACGTCTTCTTCGCGCCCTATCGCCGCCTGCGCAAAGGCGTCGCCGCCGGGGATTTCGTCAAGGCCGGCCAGGCGTTGACGCAGATCCGCAAGCTCGTGGGCGTCAACACGGTGCTGGGCCTCGCCACGATCTTCGTGGCCCTCTTCGGGGCCGCGGGATGACAGACCGCCGTGCCGCGGCGCGCGCGCCGCGTATCGGCTTCGTCAGTCTCGGTTGCCCCAAGGCGCTCGTCGATTCCGAGCGCATCCTGACGCAATTGCAGATGGAGGGCTATCGGACGGTGCCGTCGTACGACGAGGCCGAACTCGTCATCGTCAACACCTGCGGCTTCATCGAGAGCGCCGTGAGCGAGTCCCTGAACGCGATCGACGCGGCGCTCGATGCCAACGGCAAGGTGATCGTGACCGGCTGCCTGGGGGCCGACGCTCAACGCCTCCAAGACCGCTTCCCGCGGGTGCTCGCGGTGACCGGCCCGCACGACGAGGCCGCGGTGATGGCGGCCGTGCATCGGCACCTCCCAAAACCCCACGATCCGTTTGTGGATCTGGTGCCGCCGCAAGGGATCAAGCTCACCCCCCGGCACTACGCCTACCTCAAGATCTCCGAGGGCTGTAACCACAGCTGCCGCTTTTGCATCATCCCGAGCCTGCGGGGCCGGCTCGTGAGCCGCCCGCTCGGCGATGTGATGGCGGAGGCCGAGCGCCTGACGGCAGCGGGGCTGCGCGAGCTCCTGATCGTATCGCAAGACACGAGCGCCTACGGGGTGGACACGAAGCACCGGATGGGCTTCGTGGGGGGCCGGCCCGTGCGCATGTCGTTTCGCGAGCTCGTGCGCGAGCTGAGCGGGCTCGGGATCTGGGTACGGCTGCACTACGTCTACCCCTACAAGACCGTCGCCGAGATCCTCCCGTGGCTCGATTGCGACGGCGTCCTGCCCTACCTGGACGTCCCGTTCCAACATGCCCACCCGCGCGTCTTGCGCGCGATGCGCCGGCCCGCCGGCAGCGCGCACCCCTTGGCGTGCATCCGCGCCTGGCGCGCGCAGCGGCCGGATCTCGTGTTGCGCAGCACCTTCATCGTCGGCTTCCCGGGCGAGAGCGAGGAGGAGTTCGCGACGCTTTTGCGGTTCGTGGAAGAGGCCGGCATCGACCGGCTGGGCGCGTTTACCTACTCGGCGGTGGCCGGCGCCGCCGCCAACGCCCTGCCCCACCCGGTGCCGCAAGACGTCAAGGACGAACGCCTCGAGCGCCTCATGGCCTGTCAGGAGCGCGTGAGCGCGCAGCGGCTCGCTGCCCGCATCGGGCAGACGACACGCGTGCTGGTGGATCGCGAAACCCCGGCGGGCGCGGTCGGGCGCAGTTATGGCGAGGCCCCCGAGATCGACGGCGTGATCCAGCTCGACGGCCTCGTACCCGCCGGCACGTTCGTGTCTGCTACCATCACCGATGCGGGCGTTCACGACCTGACGGCCACCATCCTCCGACCCAAAGCGGATGACAGCCCCAGGGCGAATCCCTAGCCTACTCGCCGGACTCCGAAAGCGGGGGGTGGTATGAAAGCGAAGGCGCTCTTGATCGGGATGATGCTGGGAATGGTGCCGCTTACGGTCGCGGCCCAGTCCGGCAATGTCCGCGGCTCCCCGTCCGGTCGACCCTCGGGACGACCCGATGCGGGGATCGCGCAGCACGCCGGCGCGGACCACGTCAACCCGAAGCGCGCCGGCGGGGCGAGCGGTGCGCGCTTCAACCAGCTGTCACACGGCCGCAGCTACATCACCCGCGCCCAGGCGCGCCGCGAGGACCCGACGCTCTACCGCCATTTCTCGCGCTGCGACACCCTGCGTGACGGGCGCGTGACCCGCACCGAATTCAAGAACTGCGACGGCGGACACAAGAAATAGGCCCTCGCGTGCTAGGCGGCGCCTTTCAGACCGTCGCGCACCGCCTCGAGCCGTGAGCGCACCTGCCAGCCGATCTCCGTCACCGAGGCGTTGTTGACGAGCGTCATCACGGACACCGGGTCCATGAAGGACACCTTGATGGTCCCCGGGGCGATCTCGTTCAGCACGACGTTGCAGGGCAACAGGAGTCCGATGTCCGGCTCCGCGGCGATCGCCTTGTCCGCGAAATCGGGGTTACAGGCCCCGAGAATGGTGTAGCGCGGCATGTCCCGCCCGAGCTTCGCCTTCATCGTGGCGCTGACGTCGATCTCGGTCAAAACCCCGAAACCCTGCCCCTTCAAGGCCTCGACCACCTTCCCGCGCACATCTTCGAAGGCCCCCTGGACCTCGGTGTCGAACCCGTAGGCGACTTCATCTTCCTGTAACATAATCGGCTCCTTGGCGTGTCTTGCGGTCCGGCCTCAGGGTCTCTTCTCGGGGACCACGGGGCGCGCGAAACGACGGACCTCATGACCGAACCGCGGCCCGCCCTGCCAGTGCGCGAGACGCTCCTCGAGAACGTTGGCCAGACATTGGGGGGCGTGTCCCACCAAAAGACCCGCGTGAAAATGATAGAGATGCACCTGGCAGGGCACCGGTTCATGCAAGCCCCGGTCCGCCGCCTGAAAATCGAGCCAGGCCATGAGGGGAATATCGTTGATCAGGGAACTCGCGAGCCAATGCCTGCGTTCGACCCGGATCGACATCCTGAGCTTCTGGATCTCGACCTCCAAAGGCTCACCCAACCGCGCCAACGCCAGCAGCACTCGGTTATAACAAGGGGCCTCGATCACCTTCGGAAAGGTGCGGATCGGGGTCCGCGTTCGAGGATCAAACGCCATCGCCACCCCACTTACCGTCTCCCGGCAGTATGCCAGAAACGCGGGGGCAAGGACAGGGGCGCCGGGCGCCGAGGGGCGCCCGGGGATCCCGCTCAGTTGACCCGCGGGTTCAACTCGCCCTTGGCATAGCGCTTGCTCATGTCCTCGAGATCGATCGCGCGGATCTTCGAGGCCTGACCCGCGGACCCGAAGGCCTCGTAGCGGGCCTTGCAGATGTCCTTGCCCGCCTGAACGGAATCCTTCATGAACTTCCGCGGATCGAAGTTCTTCGGATTCTTCGCCAGATTCCGCCGGATGGCGCCGGTGATCGCCAGGCGCAGATCGGTATCGATATTGACCTTGCGCACGCCGTGCTTGATGCCTTCCTGGATCTCCTTCACGGGCACGCCGTAGGTCTCGCCGATGTCGCCCCCGAACTCATGGATGATCTTCAGCCATTCCTGCGGCACCGAGGACGAGCCGTGCATGACGAGGTGCGTGTCGGGGATGCGCCGGTGGATCTCCTTGATCCGCTGGATCGCGAGGATGTCGCCGGTCGGCGGACGCGAGAACTTGTAGGCGCCGTGGCTCGTGCCGATGGCGATCGCAAGCGCGTCGACCTTGGTCTTCTTGACGAAGTCCGCGGCCTGTTCGGGGTCCGTCAGCAACTGATCGTGGGAAAGCTTGCCCTCGGCGCCCGAGCCGTCCTCCTCACCGGCCATGCCGGACTCGAGCGACCCAAGACAGCCGAGCTCGCCTTCCACCGACACCCCTACCGCGTGGGCCATGTCCACCACCCGGCTCGTGACGTCGACGTTGTAATCGTAGGGCGAGGGTGTCTTCATGTCCTCTTTGAGGGAGCCGTCCATCATGACCGAGCTGAAGCCCGAGCGGATGGAGCGCTGGCAGACGGCCGGGCTCGCCCCGTGATCCTGATGCATGACCACCGGGATGTGCGGGTACTGCTCGATCGCCGCCAGAATGAGGTGGCGCAGAAACGGCTCGCCCGCGTAGCTGCGGGCGCCCGCCGACGCCTGTACGATGACCGGGCTATCGGTCTCGTGGGCCGCCTGCATGATCGATTGAATCTGTTCCATGTTATTGACGTTGAACGCGGGAACACCGTAGCCGTGCTCCGCCGCGTGGTCCAGCAACTGGCGCAGAGATACCAAGGGCATTTTGTTCTCCTTAAATTCCCAGTGAAGTGATGAATTCAGTCGACAACGGTGAAGTCTCCGACGCGTACGATTTTCATCGTGTTCGTGCCGCCTGGCTTCGCGAGCGGCTCGCCAATACTCAAAATGACCAAGTCCCCGTCACGGACCGCCCCGCGCCGGCGCAATTCGTCGGTCGCCTCGGTCAGAATACGGGCGGGATCGGTAGACGTGAGCGAAAATCCCACCGGATAAACGCCGCGGTAGAGAGTCACCTTTCTACGGGTTTCCACATGCGGCGTCAAGGCGTAGATCGGTACCGCGGAGCTGATGCGCGACATCCACAGCGTGGTCGCCCCGGACTCGGTGAGGGCGGCGATCGCCCTCACCGGCAGGTGGTTGGCGCTGTACATGACGGCCATCGCGATGGCCTCGTCCACGCGCTCGAAGTGGTTCTCCATCCGATGCATGGAGAAGACCGCTTCGTCCTCCTTCTCGGCCTCCGTACAGACCCGATCCATGGCCGCCACCGCCGCCACCGGATGCTTGCCGGTCGCGGTCTCCGCCGACAGCATCACGGCGTCGGTGCCGTCCAGGACCGCGTTGGCGACGTCCGAGACCTCGGCCCGCGTGGGGATCGCGTTCTCGATCATCGACTCCATCATCTGGGTCGCGGTGATCACCGCGCGGTTCATCTTGCGCGCCAGGCGGATGATGCGCTTCTGGACCGGCGGCAGGGCGGCGTCGCCGATCTCGACGCCCAGATCGCCGCGCGCGAGCATGATGGCGTCCGAGACGCGAATGATCTCCGCGATCGCCTCCACGGCCTCGGCGCGCTCGATCTTCGCCACGATTCCGCCGGCGCCGCCGGCCGCCCGCAAGAGCGCGCGCGCCTCCTCGATATCCTTGGCGCAGCGCGGGAACGAGATCGCCACGTAATCGGCCTCGAGGCGCGCCGCCCAGCGGATGTCCTCGCGATCCTTGTCGGTGAGGGCGAGCGCCGACAGCCCGCCGCCCTGGCGATTGACGCCTTTGTTGTCGGACAGTTCACCGCCCACCACCACCCGGCAGACGATCTGGGGACCGCAGACCTCGTCGACCCACAAGACGATGCGGCCGTCGTCGAGCAACAGGGTCGCGCCGCGGGTGACGTCCTGGGGCAGCGCCTTGTAGGTGAGCCCGACGCCGGTCTCGTCGCCGGCATCGAGTGCCATCTCCGCGTCGATGACGAATCGCTGGCCCTCTTCGAGCCGGACGCGCTTTTTGCGGAAACGGCCGATGCGGATCTTCGGGCCCTGGAGATCGACGATGACCCCCACCTGGCGCCCGTGGGCCTGGGCGCGATCCCGCACGCGCTCGGCGCGCTGCATGTGCATTTCCGGAAGGTCATGGGAGAAGTTGAGGCGGACAAGGTCCACGCCCGCCTCGATCAACTTGTCCAGCACCTTGGGGTCGTCGGTTGCCGGCCCCAATGTCGCGACGATCTTGGTTCGGCGCAGCATGGCCTAGGTCGCGTCCGGGTTCGTGATCACCCGCACCTCTCTATACAGTCCCATATTCCCCCCTGTGTCGGGGCGCGGGTGTCTCACGCGCCGCGCTCTTCGAGAATCGCCACGGCGGGCAGGACCTTGCCTTCGAGAAATTCGAGAAAGGCCCCGCCGCCCGTCGAGATGTAACTGATGCGCGGGCCGACCCCGTATTTCGCGACCGCCGCGAGCGTATCGCCGCCGCCGGCAATGGAGAACGCCGGGCTCTCGGCGATCGCCTCCGCCAAGCGCTTGGTGCCGTCCCCGAACTGGTCGAATTCGAAGACGCCCACCGGCCCGTTCCACACGATCGTGCCCGCCTTCTTCAGCAGTGCCTCGAAAAGTGCCATGGTCTTCGGTCCGACATCGAAGATCCGGTCGTCGGAGGCCACGGAGGCCGCGTCCTTCAGAGTCGCCGGGGCGTCGGGCGTGAGCTCCCGCCCGCACACGACGTCCACCGGGACCGGGATGGAGGCGCCGCGCCGGCTCATGTCTTCCATCAGCTTGCGCGCGGTCGCGATGAGATCGGGCTCCGCGAGCGATTTGCCGATCGGGTACCCGGCGGCCGCCATGAAGGTGTTGGCGATCCCGCCGCCGACGATCAGGTAGTCGACCTTGCGCGCCAATGATTCCAGCAGCACGAGCTTGGTCGAGACCTTGGAGCCGCCGACGATCGCGACGAGCGGCCTCTGGGGCTCGGACAGCGCGCGCCCCAAGGCCTCGAGCTCGGCCGCCAGCAACGGACCGGCGCAGGCGATGGGGGCGTACTTCGCCACCCCATGGGTCGAGGCCTGGGCGCGATGCGCCGACCCGAAGGCGTCCATCACGTACACGTCACACAAGGCCGCCATCTTGCGCGCGAGGTCGTCCTGGTTCTTCTTCTCGCCCTTATTGAAGCGCACGTTCTCACACAACACCACGTCGCCGTCGGACAGGCCCGGCACGCCGTTCAACCAGTCGGTCACCAGGGGCACGGACTTGCCGAGCAGCCCGCCCAGGTGCTCGGCCACCGGCCGCAGCGAATACGCCTCGTCGGGAACGCCCTCCTCCGGGCGCCCGAGGTGCGACATCAACATCACCCGCGCGCCGCGGCGCGAGGCCTCGAGGATCGTCGGCAGGCTCGCGCGGATGCGCGTGTCGTCCGCGACCCGGCCGTCCTTCAGCGGGACATTCAGATCCTCCCGGATCAGGACCCGCTTGGCGGCGAGATCGAGATCGGTCATCTTGCGTATCGTCATACCGGATCTCCGCTCGCGCTAGCGCGCCTGCATCAGGGCGACGGTGGTATCCAACATACGGTTCGAGAACCCCCACTCGTTGTCGTACCAGGCGAGCACCTTGACGAGATTGCCCTCCATGACCTTCGTGAGGCTCGACTCATAGGTCGAGGACACCGGGTCGTGGTTGAAGTCCATGGACACGAGCGGCTTGTCGTTGAAGTTCAGGATCCCCTTGAGCTCGCCGTCGGCCGCGGCCCGCATGACCGCGTGGATCTCGTCCTTGGTCGTGGCGCGCGCGGCCGTGAACGTGAGGTCCACGAGCGAGACATTGATCGTCGGCACCCGGACCGCGAAGCCGTCGAGCTTGCCGTTGAGTTCGGGCAAGACCAGACCGACGGCCGCGGCCGCCCCGGTCTTCGTCGGGATCATCGACTGCGTGGCCGAGCGCGCGCGGCGCAAATCGCTGTGGTAGACGTCGGTCAGGACTTGGTCGTTGGTGTACGAGTGCACGGTCGTCATGAGGCCGTGCTGGATGCCGATCTTCTCCTGCAGGGGCTTCACGAGCGGCGCCAGGCAGTTGGTCGTGCACGAGGCGTTCGAGATCACCGTGTCCGCGGCCTTCAGGACCTTGTGATTCACGCCGTAGACGATCGTGGCATCCACGTCCTTGCCGCCGGGGGCCGAGATGATGACCTTCTTCGCGCCCGCCTTCAGATGGGCCGAGGCCTTCTCCTTGGAGGTGAAAAAGCCCGTGCACTCATGCACCACGTCGACGTTGAGCTCCTTCCAGGGGAGCTGGGCGGGGTCGCGGTTCGAGACCACGCGGATCTTGTCGCCGTTGACCACCATGAACTCGCCTTCGACCGAAACCTGGCCCGCAAAGCGCCCGTGGACGGTATCGTATTGCGTGAGGTGCGCGTTGGTCTCGGGGCTGCCGAGATCGTTGATCGCGACGATCTGGATCTCCTTGTTGCGCCCGGACTCGTACAAGGCCCGCAGGATATTGCGGCCGATGCGGCCGTAGCCGTTAATCGCGACTCTGATTGCCATCCACCATCTCCCATTGAAATGAAAATCTGGAAAGGGCCTCCGGCGCGCGCCGGAGGCCGCCGCCGGCCGCTACTTCAAGAGCGACGCGACGACCTCGACGACGTGAGCCGCCGTGAAACCGAAGTGTTCAAACAAGGTCTCGGCGGGCGCCGACTCCCCGAAGCGGTCGATACCGATCACCGCCCCGTCGGGCCCCACATATTGACGCCAGAAGCCCGTGACACCGGCCTCGACCGCCACCCGCGCCACGCCCTTCGGCAACACCGAGGCGCGGTAGGCCGCGTCTTGCGCATCGAAGACCGTGGTATTCGGGAGCGAGACCACCCGCACCCGGCGCCCTTGGGCGGTGAGCGTCTGATAGGCCTCCATCGCGATCCCGACCTCGGACCCGGTCGCGAGGATCACCACCTCCGGCGTCCCGTGGGCGTCGGCCAGGACGTATCCGCCGCGGCGGATCTGGGCGCGGGTCTCCGGCGAGCGCTTCTGGTGCGCGAGTTTCTGGCGCGAGAACACAAGACAGCTCGGGCCGTCGGTGCGCGCGAGCGCCTCCTTCCAGGCGACCGCGGTCTCGACGGCGTCCGCGGGCCGCCAGACCGACATATTGGGGATCATGCGCAAGGTCGCGAGCTGCTCGATCGGCTGATGGGTCGGGCCGTCCTCGCCGAGACCGATCGAGTCATGGGTGTACACGAACACGACGCGCTGCTTCATGAGCGCCGCCATGCGCAAGGCATTGCGGGCGTACTCGGAGAACATGAGGAAGGTGCCGCCGTAGGGCACGAAGCCCCGGTGCAGGGCGATGCCGTTCATGATCGCCGACATGCCAAACTCGCGCACGCCGTAAAACAGATAGTTGCCGCCCGGATTCTCCGAGGAGATGCCCTGGCAACCGTTCCACAGGGTCAGATTCGAGCCCGCGAGATCGGCCGAACCGCCGAGGAGCTCCGGCAGATGCGGTCCGAAGGCGTTCAAGGTGTTCTGCGAGGCGTTGCGCGAGGCGATGCTCGCGGCCTTCTCGTCCACCTCGCGGATGTAGGCGTCGGCCTGGGTCGCGAAATCATCCGGCAGCGTGCCTTGCATGCGGCGCGTGAACTCCGCGGCCTGCGCGGGGAAGGCCGCTTCATAAGCGGCGAAGCGTTTCTGCCAGGCCTGCTCCGCCTGACCCCCGCGCTCGCGCGCGCTCCAGGCCTTGTAAATCGCGTCCGGGATCTCGAACGGCCCGTGCGCCCAACCCAGGCGCTCGCGGGCCGCGGCGATCTCCTTGTCGCCCAGCGGGGCGCCGTGGCTGACCTCCTTGCCTTCCTTGTTGGGTGCCCCGAAACCGATCACCGTCTGACAGCAGATCAAGGACGGTTTGTCCGTGACCGCGCGCGCTCTCTCGATGGCCGCCTTGACGGCGGCGGCATCGTGCCCATCGACCTGCGGGATCACATGCCAGCCGTAGGCCTCGAAGCGCCGCGGGGTGTCGTCCGTGAACCAGCCGTGGACCTCGCCGTCGATGGAAATCCCGTTGTCATCGTAGAAACCGATGAGCTTGCCAAGACCCAGGTGTCCGGCAAGTGAACAGGCCTCGTGGGAGATCCCCTCCATGAGGCAGCCGTCACCCAGAAACACATAGGTGTGATGGTCCACGATCGCGTGCCCGGGCTTGTTGAACCGCGCGCCGAGCGCGCGCTCGGCGATCGCCATGCCGACCGCGTTCGCAAGTCCCTGGCCCAAAGGCCCGGTGGTGGTCTCGACGCCCGGCGCATAGCCGAACTCCGGGTGACCCGGGGTCATCGATCCCATTTGCCGGAACCGCTTCAGTTCCTCGAGCGGCAGGGCATAACCCGTGAGGTGCAAAAGGCTGTAGAGGAGCATGGAGCCGTGGCCGTTCGACAACACGAAGCGGTCGCGGTCGGCCCACGCGGGATTCGCCGGGTTGTGCTTCAGGTAGTCGTTCCACAGGACCTCGGCGATGTCCGCCATGCCCATGGGTGCGCCCGGATGACCGGAATTGGCCTTCTGCACGGCGTCCATGCTGAGCGCGCGAATGGCATTGGCGAGTTCACGGCGGCGGGGG
>DAHWKH010000046.1 GCA_027343725.1 Acidiferrobacteraceae bacterium | reverse complement strand
TCGACGAGATCGTCGTCGATGGCCACTTCGATCTTCACCTTGGGCAGGAAGTCGACCACGTACTCGGCCCCCCGATAGAGCTCCGTATGGCCCTTCTGGCGCCCGAAGCCCTTGACCTCCGTGACGGTGATGCCCTGCACGCCGATCTCCGACAGGGCCTCCCGGACATCGTCGAGCTTGAAGGGCTTGATGATGGCGGTGACGAGTTTCATCGACCTCTCCTCAAAAAACGGGCGAGCCGTTCGGTTCGACCGCCGGCGCCCGTTGTTGCCGCACGGCCCGATCCCCTATGACGCGGGCGCTTCCTGGCGCAAGGCGGCGGCCGCCGCGACCATGTTGCGCAAGGCGCTTTCGGTCTCCGGCCAATTGCGCGTCTTCAGTCCGCAGTCGGGGTTGACCCACAGGTGTTCGGCCGGCAAGACCTTGGCGGCTTTGCGCATGAGGCGCACCATCTCGTCAGCCGAAGGCACGCGCGGCGAGTGGATGTCGTAGACCCCCGGGCCGATCTCGTTCGGATAGCGGAAGGTCACGAACGCGTCGAGCAGTTCCATGTCGGAGCGCGAGGTCTCGATGGTGATCACGTCCGCGTCCATGTCGGCGACCGCCTCGATGATGTCGTTGAACTCCGCATAGCACATGTGCGTGTGGATCTGCGTCTCGTCCTCGACCGCGGCCGAGGCGATGCGAAACGCGCGCACCGCCCAGTCGAGATAGGCCTTGTGGTCAGCGCGCCGCAGGGGCAGGCCCTCGCGCATCGCCGGCTCGTCGATCTGGATCACGCGGATCCCGGCGCGCTCCAGGTCCTGCACTTCATCGCGGATCGCGAGCGCGATCTGGAGGGCGGTGTCGGCGCGCGGCTGATCGTTGCGCACGAACGACCATTGCAGGATCGTGACCGGGCCCGTGAGCATCCCCTTCATGGGCTTTTTCGTGAGCGACTGCGCGTAACGCGCCCACTCCACGGTCATGGCGTCGGGACGCGAGACGTCACCGAAGATGATCGGCGGCTTGACGCCGCGCGAGCCGTAGCTCTGGACCCAACCATAGTCCGTGAACGCGAACCCGCGCAGCTGTTCACCGAAATATTCGACCATGTCGTTGCGCTCGGCCTCGCCGTGCACCAGGACATCGAGCCCGATCTCCTCCTGCTTGCGCACCGCGAGCGCGATCTCTTCGCGCATGCGGCTGGCGTACTCCTCGAGACCGATGCGCCCGGCCTTGAAATCCCGCCGCGCCGCGCGGATCTCGCCGGTTTGCGGGAACGAGCCGATGGTGGTGGTGGGATAGAGCGGCAGATTCAGGTGCCCGCGTTGCGCCTTGCGGCGCGCCTCGAAGGCGTGCTTGCGCTGCCCGTCCTCGGGACGGATCGCGGCCATGCGCGCCTTGACGGCCGGGTCGTGGATGCGTTGCGACGAGGCCCGGTCGGCCGCGGCCTTGCGGCTCTCGGCGAGCGCCTGGGCGATGGCCGCTTCCCCCTCATCGAGGCCGCGCTTCAGCGCCCCGACCTCCGACATCTTCTGGGTCGCGAACGCAAGCCAGCTCTTGAACTCGGCGTCGAGCCGTTGCTCGCGCATGAGGTCCACGGGGACATGCAGGAGCGAACAGCTGGTGGCGACGGCGAGCCCGCCCGGACGGCCCTGGGCCGCGCGCAGAACGGTGAGCGCCTTGTCGAGGTCCGCGCGCCAGATGTTGCGCCCATCGACGACCCCGAGCGATAAGAGTTTGTCCGCGGGCCAGGCCTTCAGGACCGCGGCCAGCTGATCGGCCCCGCGCACGAGGTCGACGTGCAGGCCCGCGACCGGCAACGAGCAGGCGAGAGCGAGGTTCTTCCCCAGGCTCTCGAAATAGGTCGTCAGGAGGAGGCTCGGGCCGGCCTTGGCGAGCGTCTCGTAGGCCTTGGGGTAAGCCTGCGTCCACGCGTCCGGCAAATCCAGCACCAGGGCCGGCTCATCGATCTGGACCCAGGTCACGCCCGAGGCCGCGAGCCTCTTCAGGATCTCCTCGTAGACCGGCAAAAGCCGCGGCAGGAGGGTCAGGCGGTCGAAGTCCTCGCCCTTGGTCTTGCCGAGCCAGAGGTAGGTCAAAGGCCCGAGCAACACGGCCTTGGCCGGAAAGCCGGCGGCCATCGCCTCGGCCACGTCGGCGAACAGTCGCGACGACGATACGGCGAACGTCTGGTCCTTATGGAACTCGGGCACGATGTAGTGGTAGTTGGTGTCGAACCACTTGGTCATCTCGCAGGCGTAGGTGGCCTCGCCAGTCGGCGCGACCCCGCGCGCCATGCGGAAAAACGTGTCGAGGTCGACCTCCCCTCCGCTCCACCCAAAGCGCGGGGGCACGGCGCCGACAAGCGCGCTCGTCTCGAGCACATGGTCATACCAGGCGAAATCCCCGACGGTGACGTAGTCGAGGCCGGCGGCCTGCTGCGCGCTCCAGGCCTTGAAGCGCAGGTCCTTGCCGACCGCGCGCAACGCATCTTGGGTCAGGCTGCCTTTCCAGTAGGCCTCGACGGCCTTCTTGAACTCGCGGTCCGGCCCGAGGCGGGGGAAACCGAGGATATGTGCAATGCTCATGGCTCTCCGGGGCAAGCGCCCATGTCTTGAGGAGGTGGGGACAATACGGCGCCCGCCGCAGGGACCCGCAGTGGCCGGGAGGCTAACCTCGACGGTCCGGGGAGTCAATGGGGTGTTAGCCCAAAGCCGTAATGTCCCCTTTCTCCAAATCTAAAATGTCCCCTTTTTGTGAGAGAGGGGACCGTGGCCAAGGAGTGCATTACGATGAGTCGGAGGGAGGTGGACCGACTGGGTGTCATTCAGGCGCTTCAGG
>DAHWKH010000044.1 GCA_027343725.1 Acidiferrobacteraceae bacterium | reverse complement strand
AAAAGGCGCGCGATATCGTGCATGGCCGGCAGTATGCCAGAGACGCCGCCCCTTTGGATATGCGCCGCGCGCCGCTACACTGTCGCGATGCCGGCATGGGATGAACGCTTGGAGCGCGTGCGCGAGGCGATCCGGGACGCGGCGCGCTTCAGCGCGCGCCCGCCGGAGTCCGTGCGCCTGATCGCGGTCTCGAAAACGCATCCGCCCGCGGCGGTGGCGGCGCTTGCCGCCCTCGGCCAGACGCGCTTCGGCGAAAACCGCGCGCAGGAAGGGGTGGCCAAGATCGCCGCCCTCGCCGATCCGGCGCTCGAATGGCATTTCCTCGGTCCGCTGCAGCGCAACAAGGCGCGCCTTGTCCCGGGGCGCTTTCAATGGCTCCATTCGCTCGCAAGCCACGCGCAGGCCGAGGCGCTCGCCCCTTACACCGCACATCACCCGCTGAACGCGCTCATCGAGGTGAACGTCACGGGCGATGCGCGCAAACACGGGCTGGCCCCGGAGGCCCTCCCGGCCTTTCTCGAGGCCTTCTGCGCGCACCCCGTCCCGGGGCTTCGGCTCGCGGGCCTCATGACCATCGGCCTTCAGAACGGGCACCCGGACGCAAACCGGCGCGTCTTCGCGGCATTGCGCACACTCGCGGACCAATGCCGGGCGCGCGCCGATCTTGGGCCGTTTACGGAGCTCTCGATGGGCATGAGCGAGGATTTCCGCGAGGCGATCGCCGAAGGCGCGACCTTCGTGCGCATCGGACGCGCGCTCTTCGGCGAGCGCGCGCCATGAGGCCCTTCAGGCCTCGAAGGCCGCGACCAGCGTTGCGCCGATAGCGATCAAGAGCGCGCCGAAGACCGCCTGGGCGCCGAGCGTGCGATGCAAAAGCCCGTGTTGCGAAAACGCCGCGGCAATCACCTCGAAAAGCAACAACACCGCGGACTGGCGCACCGGCAGCGCGCTCACGCCGTATTGGACGAGACGGGTGATGAGATAGACCCCCAGGCCACCCCCGGCGACGGCCGCCACCCACACGCCGGTATCGGCCGTGGGCCACGGGGCCGGGTGCGCGGCGAGGCTCAGGCCCGCGAGCGCCGCGACACCGGCAAACGTCACCAAGGCCTTGGTCTCGAGCGGCAGATCGTGGGCGGCGCGCAAGAGGACATTGGCGCCGGCGAAACTGAGGCCCGCGATGAGCGCAAGCCCATCGCCCGGGTGGAGGCTGGGCTGCGCGTGGCGCCACAGCAGGATCACGGTGCCGATCAGCGCCGTCCCCACCCCCGCAAGCGCCGCGGCGTTGATCGATTCCTTCAGAAACACCCGCGCGAAGAGCAGCGACCACACGGGCGCGAGGTAAAAGAGCAAGGTGACGCGCAGCACGTTGTCCTGCAAGACCGCCAACACGAAGGCGATATTGGTGATGCCGCCGAGGAGCGCAAGCAGCGCGCTCACGAGCGGGCGGCGCATGGCGCGGCGGTGCCGGGCCCAGGACAGTGCCCCGATCAGGAAGGCGCCGGCGAACACCGCCGTCGTCAACCACAGCCCGCCCAGACCCCGCGCCGCGCTCAGCCGCAGCGGGTACCAGAGGACACCCCATCCGCCGGCGCCCGCCACGAGCCCGACGGCCGCCCACAGCCGCTCCTTGGTCACAAGCGGCCCCTCCCGTATAATCCGCCGACCCGAAGAGTCGCCATGTCCATGAACCCCGATATCGAACGCCTCAAGCCCTACCCCTTTCAGCGGCTCGCGGCCCTCACCGCCCCGCTCACGCCGCCTACCTGCGCGCTCATCAATCTGGCGATCGGGGAGCCGCGCCATCCGGCGCCTTTGTGCGTCACAACCGCCCTCACCGAGGGGCTCGCGGCCTTGTCGTCCTATCCCGCGACGCGCGGCCCTCTGGGCTTGCGCGAAACGATCAGCGCCTGGCTCGCGCGCCGTTACGCCCTGCCGCCGTCGTCCCTCGATCCCGATCGCCACGTCCTTCCGACCGCCGGCAGCCGCGAGGCCCTCTACGCCGTCGCTCAGGCCCGGATCGACCGCACGCGCACACAGCGCCCGGTCGTCATCATGCCGAACCCGTGCTATCAGGTCTATGAAGGCGCCGCCCTCCTGGCCGGGGCCGAACCCTATTATGCGGCCACCGAGGCCGCAAACGGCTTTCGCATGGACCTTGCGCGCATACCGCAGGCGATCTGGCAACGCACGCAGCTGGTCTTCACCTGCAGCCCCGGGAACCCGACCGGTGCGGTCATGGCGCGCGCCGACTACGCGGAGCTCTTGGCGCTTGCGCAACGCTACGATTTTCTGATCGCCGCGGATGAGTGTTATTCTGAGATCTATGACGACGAGGACGCACCCCCCGAGGGGCTCTTGCAAGCGGCCGCGGCCCTGGGGGTCGGCGACTTCGCCCGCTGCGTGGTGCTGCACAGCCTCTCGAAGCGCTCCAACGTGCCGGGATTGCGCTTTGGGTTCGTAGCGGGCGATGCCGCCTTCCTCTCCCCGCTTCTCACCCTGCGCACCTACCTCGGCTGCGCGCCTTCGAGCCTGGCCCACAAGGCGGCGATCGCGG
>DAHWKH010000031.1 GCA_027343725.1 Acidiferrobacteraceae bacterium | reverse complement strand
CATCGCGCCGGCGCGCGTTTACACCCGCGGAGGGGTGCTTTAGTATCAAGCCCGTCGCGATGGTGTGTTGAGGGACATGGAGACTCTGTTTGTCACGGGCGGCGCCGGCTTCATCGGCGCAAACTTCGTGCTCGACTGGATTCGGGAGACGGGGGGGCGGGTCGTGACCCTCGATCAGCTGACCTACGCCGGCAATCGCCACAATCTCGATGACGTGGCGGACGATCCGCGCCACGTCTTCATCCACGGCGACATCCGCGACCGCGCGCTCGTGGACGCGACCTTCGCGCGCTACCGGCCCGACGCGGTGGTGCATTTCGCGGCCGAGAGCCACGTCGACCGCTCGATCCACGGGCCCGCGGCCTTCATCGAGACCAATGTCGTCGGCACCTTCACGCTCCTCGAGGCCGCGCGCGCCTATTGGATGGGGTGTGGGGCGTCCGAGCGCGCGCGCTTTCGGTTTCTGCACGTCTCGACCGATGAGGTGTACGGGTCGCTGGGCGCGCACGAGCCGCCGTTCACCGAACGCTCCCCCTATGCGCCCAATAGCCCGTATGCCGCCTCCAAGGCGGCATCGGATCACTGGGTGCGGGCCTATCACCACACCTACGGCCTGCCGACTGTGACCACGAACTGCTCGAACAACTTCGGGCCCTACCAGTTTCCCGAGAAACTGATCCCGCTCGTGATCTGCAACGGCCTCAAGGGCGAGGCCCTGCCGGTTTACGGCGATGGGCAGAACGTGCGCGACTGGTTGTATGTGGGTGATCACTGCGAAGCGCTGCGCGTCGTGCTCGAACGCGGCCGGGTGGGGGAGACCTACAACATCGGCGGGGACTGCGAGCGCTCGAACCTCGCGGTTGTACACACGGTGTGCGCGCTTTTGGACGAACTGCGCCCGCACGCGGCAATCGGCGACCGCCGGGCGCTGGTGCGCTTTGTGAGCGACCGCCCGGGCCACGACCGGCGCTACGCGATCGATGCGGGAAAGATCCGTGCGGAGCTCGGCTGGCGCCCGCGGGAGACCTTCGAGGGCGCCATGAAAAAGACCGTCGCCTGGTACCTCGCGCACGAGGACTGGGTGGCGGGCGTCATCAGCGGCGAATACCGCGACTGGGTCGAGCGCCACTACCAGCGGGAACGGGCCGGGCTATGAAGGGCATCATCCTGGCGGGCGGGTCAGGCACCCGCCTTTATCCTGCTACGCACGCGATCTCGAAGCAGCTCCTGCCGGTGTACGACAAGCCCATGATCTACTACCCCTTGTCGACCCTCATGCTGGCCGGGATCCAGGAGATCCTGGTGATCTCGACGCCGCACGACACCCCGCGCTTTCGCACGCTGCTGGGCGATGGGCGCCAATGGGGTCTGAACGTCTCGTATGCCACCCAGGAGCGCCCGGAGGGCATCGCCCAGGCCTTTCTCATCGCCGCGGATTTTCTTGACGGCGAGGCCTGCGCCCTGATCCTGGGCGACAACATCTTCTACGGCCACGACCTCGCGAGCAGCCTGCAGGACCGCATCGGCCATGAACGCGGCGCGCGCATCTTCGCCTACGCCGTGCACGACCCGGAGCGCTACGGGGTGGTGGAGTTCGGGCCCGACAAGCGGGCCGTGCGTATCGAGGAGAAACCGGAGCACCCGAAATCGCGCTATGCGGTCACGGGCCTCTACTTTTATGACAATCGCGTGATCGAGATCGCCCGGGGCTTGAAGCCCTCGGCCCGCGGGGAATACGAGATCACGGACGTCAACCGGCATTATCTCGCGCGCGGGGAGTTGGATGTCACGGTCCTGGGCCGCGGCATGGCCTGG
>DAHWKH010000015.1 GCA_027343725.1 Acidiferrobacteraceae bacterium | reverse complement strand
GTAGAGCACTAGCTTCGGGAGCTAGGGGCCGGAGGTTCGAATCCTCTCACCCCGACCATCGAGAGAACAGTCCATACCCGTGCCTCTTCTGGTCGATCTGTTCGTATTGTGGGGGCTCGTCTGGATCGTCCGGCGACTCCTCAAGCCCGCACGACCCGCAGCGCCACCCCACCGCCCCACGCCGGTCCGGCGCCGTGTCCGGATGGCGGGCGATATGATCCCCTGTCGCCATTGCGGACTCTATGTGCCGCGCTCCGAGGCCGTTTCCGGGACAGGCGGCGCCTGGTTCTGTTGCGCGGAACACAAAAAGGCCGCGGAGCGGCGCCCCTGAACTTTGCCAGAAAGGCCGATCTGTGCTAATTCAAGGACTATGAGCGCAAGCGATCAGGCCTTGACGATCCGCCTCGATAGTGCGGAAACGCCCCTCCTTGTCCGGGAGCAGAACTGGCTTTTACTCAGTTACTTCAACGGCTACCGTCTTACGCTCGCGCTCCTTGCGTGCATAGCCGGCTTCTGGCACGGGGCGCTCGCGCCCTTCGGGAGCACCGATCCCCGGCTTTTCCTGATCGTCGCGCTCTTGTACGCGGCCACCTATCTCATCGCGCTCGACACCACCCGCCGGCGCCTGGGCGACTTCGAGACCCAGGCCGCGGTCCTGGCCTTCCTGGACATCGTCGCGCTCATTCTCTTGATGCACGCAAGCGGCGGGCTCGCGAGCGGGACCGGCGTCCTGCTCCTCGTGTCGATCGCCGGCACGAGCTTCCTCCTCGGGCGCCGGCTCACGATGTTTTTCGCGGCCCTGGCGACCGTCGGCATGCTGCTCGAACAGGCCTGGCCCTACCTGACGGGGAGCCGCGCGGGTCTGCCGGCGAGCTACTCCCAGGTCGGGCTGTTCGGTCTCGTCCTGTTCGCCACCGCGGCGCTCGCGCAATTCGTCGCCGACCGGCTACGCATCACCGAGGCGCTCGCCGAGCAACAGGAGGTCGATCTCCGGCACATGGCGCGCCTGAACGAGCAAATCGTCCAGCAACTGCAATCGGGCGTGCTCGTCGTCGACCAGACGGGCCGTGTGCAGCTCGCGAACAAGACCGCCTGCACCTATCTCGGGTGTCCGGACGGCAACGACGGGCGCCAGCTCGACGCCCTGGCCCCGCCCCTGCACGCGCAATGGCTCGCCCAGAGACAGACATCGTCAGCCAAGCGGCGCCTGTTTCTCTCGCCTGCTGGCTATACCCTCTTGCCGCGCTTTCGGGCCCTGGGCGACAAAGGCACCGCGATGCTGATTTTTCTCGAGGACACCGCCATCTTGAAGCAACAGGCCCAGCAGCTCAAAATGTCGGGGCTTGCGCGCCTGACGGCCGGCATCGCCCACGAGATCCGCAACCCCCTGGGGGCGATCACCCATGCCGCGCAATTGCTGCTCGAAAGCCCGGACGTCCAGAACGGCGAGACGCGCGATCTCGCCAGCATCATCAACGACCAGAGCCGCCGCATGAATACGATCGTCGAGAGCGTCTTGCAGCTCGGACGCCGGGACCGGACCCACACCAGCCGCTTCCGGCTCGAGGACTGGCTCAACGAGACCCTGCCGGCGCTCGCCACCGCCCTGAACGTGCCCAAGGACGCCTTGAGCCTCGTCATCGAGACCCAGCAAGCCGTCTGTTTCGACACCGACCACCTCTTTCAGATCATCAACAACCTCTGTCACAACTCCTTGAAACACAGCCCGCCGTACAGCGGTGACCCGCTCATCAAGATCGAGGCCGGCACCGAGGGCGATCGCAGCGTTCTCGACATCATCGACTGGGGTCCGGGCATACGTGCCGGCATCGTCGATCAAATCTTCGACCCGTTTTTCACGACCACCGCACGCGGCACGGGCCTTGGCCTCTACATCGGCCGCGAGCTCGCGGAGGCCAACGGGGGCACTCTCGAATACCGCCCGATCGGCACCGCCGGCTGCCGTTTCCGCCTCACCTTCGGACGCCTGAGCGACTGCACCGACACATCGTTCACACCATGAGCCTCCCACAAGTCCTGATCATTGACGACGAAGCCGATATTCGTGCGCTCCTGGAATTGACGCTTGGGCGCATGAATCTCGAAACGCGCTCCGCGGGCGACGTCGCCTCGGCCTTCGCGCTGCTCGAGGAGTACCGGTTCGATCTGTGCCTGACCGATATGCGTCTGCCGGACGGCGACGGCCTGGATATCGTGCGCCATATCGAGGAACACCACCGTGGTCTGCCGGTCGCCGTCATCACCGCCCACGGCAGCATGGAGACCGCGATTGCCGCGCTCAAGGGCGGGGCCTTCGACTTTGTCTGCAAACCCCTCAACATCAACGAGTTACGAGCCCTTGTGCGCAGCGCCTTGAGCCTCTCGCGCGAACCCCTGACGGGCGGCACGGCGGCCGCCGCTAAGCTGCTCGGGGATTCCGCCATCATGCAAACCGTGCGCTCCCTGATCGAGCGGCTCGCGCGCGGCCAGGCGCCGGTCTACATCAGCGGCGAATCCGGTACCGGCAAGGAGCTCGCCGCGCGCCTCATCCACGAACTCGGGCCGCGCGCCGGCAAGCCGTTCGTCGCCGTCAACTGCGGGGCCATTCCCGAACAGTTGATGGAGAGCGAGTTTTTCGGGCACAAGAAGGGCAGCTTCACCGGCGCCTTTGCGGACAAGGACGGGCTTTTCAAGACCGCCCACGGCGGGACCTTGTTCCTAGATGAGGTAGGCGATCTCCCGGTGCCCATGCAAGTCAAATTGCTGCGCGCGATCCAGGAAAAGGCCGTGCGCCCGGTCGGCAGCCAGCAGGAGATCGCAGTCGACGTGCGCATCCTGTCCGCCACCCACAAAAACCTCCATGAACTCCTGCGCACGGGCGCTTTCCGGCAGGACCTCTATTACCGCTTGAACGTGATCGAGCTCACGATCCCTCCCTTGCGGGAACGCGCCGAGGACATCCCGAGCCTCGCAAAGCACCTGACCGCCAAACTCGCGCCCGAGCGCCCGCTGCCGCTGACGCCCGCGGCGCTCGCCGTCCTCAAGACCTACCCGTTTCCGGGCAACGTGCGGGAATTGGAGAACATCATGGAGCGGGCGTTGACGTTGTGCGAGGGCCGCGAAATCGATGTCGACGACCTGCGTCTTCCGATCGGGGTACAGCCGCCGCCCGCTCCGGCCGAGGCGGCCGGGACTGCCGAGGGCTCGCACTACACGGGCGAGCAATCGCTCGAGGAACATCTGGCGCAGGTCGAGCGCGCGGCGATCGAGAAGGCCCTGCGCGACACCCATCAAAACAAAACCGCGGCCGCCAAGGAACTCGGCATCACCTTCCGCGCGCTGCGCTACAAGCTCGAAAAACTCGGCATCGAGTAAGCGCCGGTCGCCGTCGGTTGCCCTTCTTAGGGCGACGCGGCCCTTCCTCTTCCCCCTGCCCCCATGAGGGGGACCCGCCTCAAGAACCCCGCTTCCCCGGCGGCCGTCGGCCCGAGGGCGCGATGACTAGGGGAACATCTCCCGCCAGCCGGCCGGCCCCTCCGCGGGGGGCCCTGCGGCCACGAAGGGTTGGCCGGGCAGCGGATTCGGCGCGCCCCCGCCGCCGCCTCCCCCGCCGCCGCTCCCGCCGCCTCCGGAACCCCCTCCGGGCGGGGCGCCCATGGCCGCCGCCGTCTGCAGGCGGACCTCGCCGTCGAAGAGCGCAAGTGTCGGCGTGAAGGCGGTCCCGAAACCGACCTCCAGGGGTCCGGTGATGAAGCTGCCGTTCAAGGTCTGGAACGTATAGAACGGGAAGGTACCGTCCGCCAGCTCGTAAAATTCATACCAGGCCACCGGCACCGAACAGCTGTCCGTATCGCCGTCGTTGTCGGACGCGGTCACGGGCAGGATCACCGCACCGTTTGCGATCAAGGCGTTGGCCGATATGACCGAACCGGTCGGCAGTTGCGTGATCCCGCTGTTGCTCTGGTAGGTGCCACTCGTGGCGTCCCAACTCGCACCGACCCCAACCGCGCTGGTCCAGACGGGCTGCCAGCCGTTCGAGCCGTCCTCGAGCACCGTCAACCGATGCGCCGACTGCAGGCTCAGATACTCGATCCCGTTATCGACGGCGCCGACCACCGAGATGAGCGGCGAGCCGCCCCCGCTCGTGGTCGCGGAACTCCCGAAATTGGACCCTTGCGGATTGGCGCTGCTGTTGTTGAGCGGCGTCCAGGTCGACGCGCGCCCGAACGCCGAGAACTTGCCGCTCGTGGCAAAAATCGGGGCCTCCCAGACGTTCGCGCCGGAATCGCCGAGAAAGATGTTGCCGTTCTGATCGGTGTACGGCTGGGTCGTCGCCGGAAACGGCAGGACGTAGGAGTGGAGCGTGCCGGTCGCGACATTCGTGAGATCGAGCACGCTCTCGACCGTCGTCCCGCTCGTGACCGTCAGGACCGTCGCCATATAGGCCGTCCCGGAGGAGGGGCTTGGGCGGATGATAACCGGCACCTGCGTGTTGGGTTCGGTCGCGTTCGCGGTATCGACCTCCCAGGCTTCCTGGCTCACATCGGCTTGGCTCGTCCCGTTCGTACTCCCGGCGTTCAGGGTGAGCGCGTACTGAACGCTGCCCTGTCCCCCGACCCCGACGATGTCGGTCTCCCATGCCTTCCCCTGTTGGACATCGACGGCACGCACGGCATCGCTCATGTTGCCGTTCTGCCAGAACGTGGAGTAGTTCTTCAGATCCCGGACGAGCGGCCGCGGCATCCAGCCCCAGGCGAGGTCGCCCGATTGGGCGCCGACCGCATACAGGAAGCCGTCATTGTCGGCGAACAACACGAGCGTCCGGCGGGCGTTCTGCTGCTGGGCGAACTGGATGTAACTCGGGCGCGAGAGCAGATTGCCGTCGTTCGGCGGGCCCACAACGACCGGCGGCAGCGTGCGCGTGATGCCGAGATCCCAATTCTGGCCCCGTCCCCCGAGGTACTGCCCGCCGTTGTAGGACGGGTCGATGGTGTAGTTCTTGATGTCGCTGACCGTCAATCCCGAGGGCAGCGTCCCGAAGGCGGCGTTATCGAGGCTCGTGAACAGGGTGATCGGCCCTGGTCCGCTCGTGGTCGCGGGGCCATTGGAGAAGAGACCCGCCGAGCGCGTGGTCGGCGTCCCGCTCATCATGAGCGTGTTCTCCTTCCACGCGGGACTGGTCCCGATGCTGCCGTTGCTCTGGACGGGATAGGCCGTGAGGTTGCCCTCGCCCAAGGTCGGGGTGCTGGCGAGCACGTACTCGTAGGAGCCGGTCTTGAGGTCGCTCGCCGAGCCCCCGTTACTGGTCAACACCTGCCCCTCGATGTTGTTGAGGATGGCGGCGAAGGCCTGCTGAAACTGGCTCTGGCTCTCGGCGCTGTAGGGGTGCGCGGTCTGGCCGGCCTGCGCCAATTGCGAGAGGACCTTATAGCCTTCACGCGCCTCGTTGCTGCAACTGGAGGCGGTCGGCGGGCAGTTGATATTGGGCCCGACGCCCAACACGTAGGTCTTGATGCCGCGGGTCCCGTTGGCGCTGTTCGCGGCGAGATTCTTCACCGCGGTGATGGCCTCGTTCACCGCCGTGTCGTTGGTTTCGGTCTCGTTATAGGACGCCGCGGCACTGCTGCCCAAGGGGGGATAGACGTGCCCCTGAAGCCCCATGGTCGGCTGGCCGTCCGTGATCAGGATCACGAATTTGGGCGCGCAGGCGGGCTTCGGCCCGTTGCTTCCGGTGAAATACCCAAGCGCGCTTTGCAGGGTCCCGGCCATCGGCGCGTATTCGGAGTCGGCGACGATGCCGTTGCCCGGGGGGAATTGCTCAGGCGCCAAATCGCTGTTGAAGGCGCTCAGCACCGACTTGAACGACCCGACCGGGATCACGAGATTGGCCTGACCCCAGCGGTCCGACGAGGAACTCGTGTTGGCATTCGTCACGGGCGGCGCATCGTAGGCATACCCGCGTTTGCCGTACCACACCTCGCCGCTATAGGGGGCATAACCCGCGCTCGTCGGCGCCGTGGCGTAGATACCGCCCGTCGAATTGTTGTAGCTTTCATACAAAGGCGCGTTGTTGACGATTTGATCCTCGTATTGCTGCAGGGTGTAGTTCGGCGGATCGGGATACGGGCCGTTATAGGTCAGGATATTGTCCGGGTAGCCCGGGGGCGCATAGAGCACATCATTGATCTCGGGGTTGTCCGAGGTTGCCGCGATGTACAAATAGGGGGCATTCGCAAGCCCGCTCATGCCCGGGGCGCCTTCGATGCTCGCGCACCCGTGGCTCGAGGTGCCGTAACAGGGGTTGTCGGCGGACAGCGGGTCGGAGGCGTCCGATGAGGTCGCCGTGCTCCCGAAGCCGAATGCGCCGCGCTGGGTCATGGTCCCGCTGCTGTTGAAGGTGTTGTCGGCGCTCATGTAGTAGACCCAGGTGCGATACAAAGCCGGGCGGCTCGCCGTCGCGTAATCCATGAGTCCGACCTGGAAGCTATTGTGGTTCGAGGGGTCGTTGAACTCGGCGAGCAGGCTTTGCTCCGCGATATTGATCATCGACTCGGAGTTGTCCTGCAGGACCCCGCCGTTATCGACGGTGTACGGCGCGGATCCCGACGGGCAGGTGCCCCCGTTGCTCGGGCCCAGGGTCGAGCGCGGGCTGTAGCCCGAGGCGAGCGGATAACACGGCGGCGAGGGCATGGACAGAACCGGCGGCGTGGCCCCGGTCGGGCTCGACCCGGCGTTCGCCGGCACGGTCCCCGACCCCGACATGATGGCGCCTTGCAGATTGCCGGCCATGCCCTGCGAATTGTCGAGGATGATGAGAATCTGCGGCTCCTGGGAGGACGTCAGAACCGCGGCCCCGGATACGACCGGCAAAAGGCCGAGGAGGACCGCGAACACGAGGCGCAAGCGATTGCCGTCCCTTCGATCCCCTCGGCTGTGCATCCTGGACATGGCTTAAGCCCCCTTACGCAACGTGGCTTCCACGTTGACGTTCAGATTCCGAAAATTGGATCCGGACACGTTGATGAAGGCGTCGTACACATGGTAGGTGGTCACCGGCCCGCCGCTGCCGGCGATGATCTGCGTGCCGTTCAAGACCTGCGGCCTCAGACCCGTGGGCTCCACCACGAATTCCGCCACCAACCCCTTCGGATTGCCGGCATAGGGCACCGTCACCTCGCCGCATTGCGCGGGATAGCACGTCCCCCAGAACCCCGAGCCCGGATCCGCCGGCACGATGCCCGCCACCCCGGGCTGGGGCGGTGGCACGTACCACCACGGGGGACCGGACTTCATCGTCTCCGGATAGGTCGCAAGGGCCGCCAAGTCCTGGCTTGCGGTCTCGAGTCCGACGTCGCTCGCCTGAAGCGCCGCCGCGTGCAGGGCCACGTTGCCGGACACCGCGGTGTCGTAGCGCACGAAGTACATAAGGCCAAGGGCTGAGAAGGTCAGCGCCAGCAACACCAGGATCGCGAGCATCAAGGTCACGCCGCGCTGTGCGCCGATGTTTGTCCCTTGCCGGATCACGGGTTCCATGGTCATTGGTTCCAGATGGTGTTGCGGACCGGGATCACGGTCTTGAACACGTGATAGATGTAGTGACGGCAATCGCCGTTGATGCAGCCGGTCGTGTTCGAGGTCGGCAGCTGCCTCGGGACCCGGTAGTCC
>DAHWKH010000010.1 GCA_027343725.1 Acidiferrobacteraceae bacterium | reverse complement strand
GCGCGCCGCCGGGACCGCGGCCAGGGCGCGCTTAAACGCCCGCGCCGTCGGGTAGCGGCCGATGAGCGCCCCGCGCGCGATGTCGGCAAGCATCCCCTCCTCGCTGCCGAGGAGGTCCTGAATCAGGCGCCCGGCGGCGCGGATGTCATCGGCGGGCATGGGCGGCGACTCCCCGAGGCTCGTCTGCCGGAAGTCGAGCAGCTTCACGCGCTGCTCGGTCGTGAGAAAGACGTTATCGGCGCACAAGGCCCCGTGCGCAAGCCCGTGGCCATGGACCGTCTCGAGCGCGCCGGCCACCGCCTCCAGCCAACCGCGCACCGCGTCCTCGGACAAGGGGCCGAGGCGCGCGCGCCGGGCCTTCAAGGTTTCACCCACCAAGTATTCGAGGATCAAGGTCGGGGGCTGGGCCCAGAGCCCGTAGAGGGTCACGATGTGCGGGTGGTTGAAGCGCGCGAGCACGCGTCCCTCGGCGATCACCGACAACGCGCCGCGGGGACTGGTCTTGAGGGCCACCGGCCGGTCGAGGGCCAAGTCCTGTGCCATGTAGACAAGACTGCGCGGGCTCGCCGCGAGCGTACTCAAAATGAGTGTGGAGCCGAGTGTCCGGCCGGGTTCAAGCCGCGGCGCCTGCGGTTCGTTACGGCCGGTTCTATGCGGTTCCATCGACTCCCATCCTTCGGTCAGTCATAATCCGGGGCCTCACAGGCGAGACCCATTGTAAAGATCCCATGCCGATAAGTCCCATTTCCGAGATCATCGCCGAATTGAAGGCGGGTCGCATGGTCGTGATCATGGACGACGCCGATCGCGAAAACGAGGGCGATCTCCTGATGGCCGCCGAGGCCGTCACCCCGGAGGCGATCAATTTCATGGCCCGCTACGGCCGCGGGCTCATCTGTCTCACGCTGACGCCCGAGCGCTGTCGCCAACTCCACCTCGAACCGATGGTCAAGGAGAACGGCTCGCGCTACGCCACCCGGTTCACGGCCTCGATCGAGGCCGCCCAAGGCGTCACCACCGGCATCTCGGCCGCCGATCGCGCCGTCACCATTCAGGCCGCCATCGCCCCCGATGCCAAGCCGCGCGACCTCGTAAGCCCGGGCCATATCTTTCCGATCATGGCGCAACGCGGCGGCGTCCTGGCGCGCGCCGGACACACGGAGGCGGGCGTCGATCTCGCGGGTCTCGCCGGGTTCGCGCCGGCGGCCGTGATCTGCGAAATCCTGAAAGACAACGGTGAGATGGCGCGCCAGCCGGAACTCGAGGCCTTCGCGGCCCACCATCACCTGAAGATCGGCACCATCGCGGATCTCATCCATTATCGCCTACAATACCAGTCGAGCGTGCATCGGCTGGATGAGCGGTTGATTGAGACCGTCCATGGGTCGTTTCGCCAGGTGGCCTACCAGGACGATATCGAGGACCGCGTGCATCTCGCGCTCGTACGCGGCGCGATCGATGGTGCAAGCCCCGTGCCGGTGCGCGTCCACGTGCAGGAAAGCCTGCTTGATCTTCTGGGCTGCGTCAACCCGCCCTCTTGGACCGTGGCGCGCGCGCTTGACTACATCGCGCGCGCGGGCCAGGGGGTGGTGGTGTTGCTCGATCAGCCGGGATCCGCGGCGCTGACGCTTGCGCGTTTGAAGACCCTTCAGGAAGGCGAGGGCGCAGCGAGCGCCGGCGAGCGCGGCGTGATGCGCACCGTGGGTCTTGGGAGTCAGATCCTGGTCGATCTCGGGGTGCGGCGGATGCAGGTCCTGGGGCACCCGCGCAAGGCGCCGGGGCTTGCGGGCTTCAACCTGGAAGTGGTCGATTACGTGGCGCCGGAAACGGAGGGGGATGTATGAGCGGGGAGGTCGTGGTGAACGGACATCTGATCGCGGGCGAGGCGCGTTTGGGCGTGGTGTTGGCGCGCTTCAACGCCTTCGTCGGGGAGCGGCTCCTGGAGGGGGCGCTCGACACCCTGACGCGCCACGGGGCGCGCCCCGAGCATGTGACCGTGGTGCGCGTGCCCGGGGCCTTCGAATTGCCGCTCGCCGCTCAGATCATGGCCACGACCGGCCGCTACGACGGCCTTTTGGCCCTGGGGGCGGTGATTCGCGGCGAGACCCCCCACTTCGATTACGTGGCCGGCGAATGCGTCAAGGGCTTGGCGCAGGTGAGCCTGCAAAACGCCATTCCGGTGAGCCTTGGCGTGCTCACCGTCGAGACCATCGCCCAGGCGATCGATCGCTCCGGGGCCAAGGCCGGGAACAAGGGGACCGAGGCGGCGCTTGCGCTGCTGGAAATGGTCGATCTGGCGCGTCGTCTGAAGGGTCCATGAGCGGGCCGCGTGCGCGGGCCCGGCAAGCGGTCATCCAAGCGCTCTACCAGTGGCAGGTCACCGGTCAGGCGGCGCATGATATCGGTCGCTTGTTCCTGCGCGACGACCACGCCGCGGTGCTCGACGAGGACTATTTCGCGGACCGCATCCGCGCGGTGCCGGCGCACGTCGCGGAACTCGACGCGCTGCTTGCACCGCATCTCGATCGGCCGCTCGCCGAGGTCGACCCGGTGGAGCGCGCCGTTTTGCGGCTCGGCGTGTATGAGTTGCGTTATCACCCCGAGCTCAGCCGGCGCATCGTCCTGAACGAGGCCGTGGAGCTCGCCAAGTGTTTCGGGGGCGAGGCCGGCCACAAATTCGTGAACGCGGTGCTCGACGGCGCGGCCAAGGTCCTGCGGGGTCCGGAGGCGCGCTGAATGGACGAGTTCGGTCTCATCGCCACCTACTTCACGCGCCCCGCGCGCCACGCGGCCGTGCGCCTCGGCGTCGGTGACGACGCGGCGGTGCTCGCCGCAAGCGGCCAGGAACACGTGCTCACGACCGATACCCTGGTCGCGGGCGTGCACTTTCCGGACGCCGCCCCGGGTTTTGATGTCGGTTACAAGGCCTTGGCGGTCAACGCAAGCGACCTCGCGGCCATGGGCGCGCGCCCGCTGGGGTTCTTGCTGAGCCTGGCCTTGCCGGCGATCGATGAGACCTGGCTCGGCGGGTTTCGCGACGGGCTTTTCCGGCTCGCCGACGAGCTGGCGATGGACTTGATCGGCGGCGATACGGTGCATGGGGCGCTCACGATCACGATCACGGCGATCGGCGAGGTACCGCCCGGGGAGGCGCTGACGCGCGCGGGCGCGCGCGCCGGGGATCGCATCTATGTCTCGGGCCTCCTGGGTGAAGCCGCGCTCGGCTTTCTCATGCGCGCGGGACGCGTGACGCTGCCCGAGGAATTCGCCCCGCAGGTGCTCGCGCGCCTCGACCGCCCGCGGCCGCGCATCGCCGAGGGCCAGGCCTTGCGTGGCATCGCCTCGGCGGCGATCGACGTCTCCGACGGGCTGGTCGCGGACCTCGGGCACCTTACGCACGCAAGCGGGGTCGGGGCCGCGCTCGACCTGCGACGCTTGCCGCTCTCGGATGCCTACGACGCGGCCTTCACGACCGTGGGTTATGACGCGGCGCTGACCTTCGGGGACGATTACGAGCTCGTGTTCACGGTGCCGCCGGAGCGCCTCACCGCCTTGCACGGCGTTGCCGCCAAGGTCCCCGGGGGTTTTCATTACATCGGCGATATCGTGGCCGAACCGGGGCTCGTGTTCCGGGGCGGGCCCGCGGGCTATGCGCCCGCGACCGGGGGCTATGCGCATTTCCGTTCGTAGTCGCGCAGCCCACGTCGTGGCCACGGGCTTCGGCGTGGGGCGCATCCCGTGGGCGCCGGGGACCGCGGGCTCGCTCCTCGGCCTCGCCCTGTGGTGGTGGCCGCTTGCGCGGCTTTCGCTGCCCCTTTACGGCCTGGGTCTCACCGCGGCCTTCTGTCTCGGCGTCGGGGTCTGCGGTCGCGCGGCGCGCGATCTGCGAACGAGCGACCCGGCGATGGTCGTGTGGGACGAGGTCGTGGGCATGGGTGTGGCCCTGATGGGGGTGCCCGCCAGGCCCTTGTGGGGGCTTGCCGCGTTCGCGCTCTTCCGGGCGTTCGATATCGCCAAACCCTATCCGATCCGGGCCCTCGAGCGCTGGCCCGGGGGGCTTGGCATCATGGCCGATGACGTGCTCGCGGGCGTTTATGCCCGGGCCGTGCTGGCGGTGGGCGGATGGTGGCTGAGCGCGTATCACTGACCGCCCTGTGCCGGGACCTGGGCGCGCGCCTCGTCGCCCGCGGCCTCACGGTGACGGTCGCGGAGTCGTGCACGGGCGGCCTTGTGGCCGCGGCCCTGACGGAGTGCCCCGGCAGTTCGCAATGGTTCGCGTACGGGTTTGTGACCTATAGCCCGCAGGCCAAGCAGGCGCTTTTGGGCCTCAGCGCCGAGGCCGTCGCCCCGGCGCGCATCGTCTCCGAGGCCACGGCCTGCGCCATGGCGGAGGCCGCGCGCAGACGTGCCGGGGCCGATTGGGCGATCGCCGTCACCGGCATCGCCGGGCCTCAAGGGGGCCGTCGCGCGTGTCCCGTCGGCACGGTGGTGATCGCCTGGGGGGATGGGCGGGGGACCGAGGCCCAGACCTTCCGTTTCCCGGGCGACCGCGCGCATGTGCGTGCCTCGGCGGTGGAGGCGGCGCTTCAGGGCCTGCGCGCGCGCCTGATGGAAAGGCCCGGCTAGGCCGCTTGCGGCCTTTGTGAAATAATCGCGCCGATGCATGACCAGTCGGCGGGGGGATCACGCGATGGATGGCAATAAAGGCAAGGCCTTGAGCGCCGCCTTGGGGCAGATCGAAAAGCAGTTCGGTAAGGGCTCGGTGATGCGTCTTGGGGATGCCGGCGAGGTCCCGGCCGTGGCCGCCATTCCGACCGGCTCGCTCGGGCTCGACATGGCCTTGGGCATCGGCGGCTTGCCGCGGGGCCGGGTGGTCGAGATCTATGGTCCGGAGTCCTCGGGCAAGACCACCCTGACGCTGCACGTCATCGCCGAGGCCCAGAAGCTCGGGGGCACGGCGGCCTTCATCGATGCCGAGCACGCGCTCGATCCGACGTACGCCAAGCGTTTGGGGGTGAACGTCGACGACCTCCTGGTCTCGCAGCCCGATTCCGGCGAGCAGGCCCTCGAGATCACGGACATGCTGGTGCGTTCGGGCGGCGTCGACGTGGTGGTGGTCGACTCGGTGGCGGCGCTCACGCCCAAGGCCGAGATCGAGGGCGAGATGGGTGATTCCCACGTCGGCCTGCAGGCGCGGCTCATGTCGCAGGCGCTGCGCAAGCTGACCGGCAACATCAAGCGCTCGAACACCCTCGTGATCTTCATCAACCAGATCCGCATGAAGATCGGGGTGATGTTCGGCAACCCCGAGACCACGACCGGCGGGAACGCCCTGAAGTTTTATGCCTCGGTGCGTCTGGACATCCGCCGCATCGGCGCCATCAAGCGCGGCGAGGAGGTGGTCGGCAGCCAGACGCGCGTCAAGGTCGTGAAGAACAAGATCGCGCCGCCCTTCCGGCAGTGCGAGTTCGACATCTTTTACGACCAGGGCGTCTCGAAGGAAGGCGAGCTCATCGAGCTCGGCGTTCTCGGGAACCTCGTGGAGAAGTCCGGGGCCTGGTATTCCTACGGCGGCGAGCGCATCGGCCAGGGCAAGGAGAACGCCCGCCAGTATCTGCGCGAGAACGCGGCCATCGCCCAGGACCTCGAGGGACGGCTGCGCGCGAGCCTGAGCCTGCGCCCGGGGGCGACACTCGACGAGGCCCCGGCCTTGGACGGGGAGAGCGATATCTGAGCCACGCGCAACCCGCGCCCCGGCTTTATGCCCTCGATCTCATCGCGCGTCGCGATTACGGGTGTCGCGAGCTGGAAGAGCGTCTGTGCGCGCGCGGTTACGGGCCCGAGGAGGCGGCGGGTGCCGTGGCGCAACTGGTCGAGGCGGGGCTCGTGTCCGACCGGCGCTACGGCGCAGGCCGCGTGCGGGTGCGCGCCGGCCAGGGGGTGGGTCCGCTGCGCATCCGCGCGGAATTGCACGGCAAGGGTCTGGACGGGGAGACCATTGCCGCGGTCCTCAACGAGCACGACCCGGCCTGGAACGAACGCGCGCGCAAGGCCCGGTGCAAGCGTTTCGGGGAGGCCGTCCCCCCGGATTGGCAGGAACGCGCGCGTCAGGCCCGGTTTTTACGGGGGCGCGGGTTCACCATGGCGCAGATCGGTTTTGCCATCGAGGCGCCGGCAACCTCAGAGTCTGAAGACGGATCATGAAAAGCACCGAAATACGCAGCCGCTTCCTCGCATTCTTCGCGCGCCACGGTCACGAGGTCGTGGCGAGCAGTTCGCTCATCCCGGGCAACGATCCGACGCTGTTGTTCACGAACGCCGGCATGGTGCAGTTCAAGGACGTGTTCCTCGGGCGCGAGAGCCGGCCCTACCGCCGGGCGGCGAGCGCCCAGCGCTGTTTGCGCGCCGGCGGCAAGCACAACGACCTCGAGAACGTCGGCTACACCGCGCGCCACCACACGTTCTTCGAGATGCTCGGGAATTTCAGTTTCGGTGATTATTTCAAGAGCGACGCGATCCGCTTGGCGTGGGCGTTCCTCACCGAGGAGATGGGGCTTGCGCCTGAGCGGCTGTGGATCACCGTGTACGAGGAGGATGACGAGGCGGCGGCGATCTGGCTCGACACGATCGGTATCGCGCGCGAGCGCTTCCGGCGCATCGGGGCCGCCGACAATTTCTGGTCGATGGGCGACACCGGTCCCTGCGGGCCGTGCTCGGAGATCTTCTATGACCACGGACCGACGATCGCGGGCGGCCCCCCGGGCTCGCCGGACGCCGATGGTGACCGCTACGTCGAGATCTGGAACCTGGTGTTCATGCAGTACGACCGCGATCGCGAGGGCAAGCTCAAGCCCCTGCCGCGACCCTCGGTCGATACCGGCATGGGGCTCGAGCGCATGGCGGCGGTGCTGCAAGGGGTCACGAGCAATTACGACATCGACCTCTTTCAGGGGCTGATCCGCGCCATCGGCAAGGTCCTCGGGCTTCGGGATCTGCGCGACAAGTCCCTGAACGTGATCGCCGATCATATCCGGGCCGCGGCCTTTCTCGTGATCGACGGTGTGGTGCCGGGCAACGAAGGCCGGGCCTACGTGTTGCGGCGCATCATCCGCCGCGCCTTGCGCCATGGCTATCGCCTGGGGGCGGAGGGGGCATTCTTCTACCGCCTGGTGGCGCCGCTCGTGAGCGAGATGGGCGCGGCCTATCCCGAGCTCGCGCGCGGTCAAGGGCACGTCGAGACGGTCCTGCGCGAGGAGGAGGAGCGGTTCGCCGAGACCCTCGCGCAGGGCCTCAAGGTCCTCGATCAGGCGGTGAGCACGCTCGCCGACGGCGACACTATCCCGGGCGACGTGGTGTTCCGTTTGTACGACACCTACGGCTTCCCGGCGGACCTCACGCACGACATCGCGCGCGAACGGGGCCTGGGCGTCGATATGGCGGGCTTCGAGCGCGCCATGGAGGCGCAGCGCACCCGGGCGCGCGCCGCGCATGCGTTTCGCGACGAGGACGTGGTGGTGGGCGGGGAGACCGCATTCTGCGGCTACGAGGACGTGATGCTGACGACGCGCGTGCGTGCGCTCGCCCGCGGCGGGCACACGGTCGCGCAGCTGTCCGCCGGCGACGAGGGCACGGTGTTCCTGGACCGCACCCCGTTTTATGCCGAATCCGGGGGTCAGGTCGGGGACGTCGGGGTGCTCGAGGCGCCGGATGCGCAGTTCCTGGTGACGGACACGCGCAAGGGTTTTGCGCATGTCGGGCAAGTCGGCCGCGGCACCTTGCGCGTCGGCGATTCCGTGACCGCGGTCGTGAGCGCCAACCGCAGGCTCGCCACCGCTGCGCACCATTCCGCGACCCACCTTCTGCACGCGGCCCTGCGGCGCATTCTCGGGACGCACGTGGTGCAGCGCGGCTCGCTCGTCGGGCCCGAGCGTTTGCGTTTCGATTTCAGTCACCCGCGCCCGCTCAGCGATGCCGAGCGTGAGGCCGTCGAGCAGGCGGTGAACGAGGCCGTCCGCGCGAACGCCGAGGTGGCCACCGCGCACATGGCGCTCGCCGAGGCGATCGAACACGGCGCGATCGCGCTGTTCGGTGAGAAGTACGGCGCAAACGTCCGGGTGGTGGCCATGGGGGACCACTCGACCGAGTTGTGCGGCGGGACCCACGTGCGCCGCACCGGCGACATCGGGTTTTTCAAGATCATCGCGGAAAGCGCGGTGGCGTCCGGCGTGCGGCGCATCGAGGCCGTGGCCGGGGAGGCGGCACTCGCCTATGTGCGCGCGCTCGAGACGCAGCTCGGGGAGACCGCGCGCGTCCTCGGGGCGACGCGCGAGGAGCTCGCCGACAAGGCCGCGCGCCTGAAGGCGCGTGCCGAGGGCCTGGAGGCGGAACTCGCCAAGGTCGAGGCCCAATCGCGCGCCGCGGCCAGTCGGGACCTCGCGGCCCAGGCGGTCGAGATCGGCGGCGTGCAGGTGTTGGTGGGGCGGCTCGACAGCGACGTGAAAGGCCTGCGCGAGGCGGTGGATCGCCTGAAGGGGCAGCTGCGCACGGCGGCCATCCTGCTCGCGTCGGACACGGGCGGGCGGGCCACGCTCATGGCCGGTGTAACGGCCGATGTCGTAGCCCGCGTCAACGCCCCGGATCTCGTCAACAGCGCCGCGCGCGTGATCGGCGGCAAGGGCGGGGGGCGCGCCGAGTTCGCGCAGGCCGGCGGCAGCGACACCGCGCGCCTCGATCAGGCGCTCGCCGCGGCGCGCGCCTTTCTCGGGGAGCGTCTGAACTAGGGGTTCTGCGTTTACACCCGGGGCCGGCCGATGTAATCTTCGCCTCTTTCTTAGGCAGGCGCCCGCATTCCATGTCTCTTTTGGTCCAGAAGTACGGCGGTACCTCGGTCGGCACCGTGGAGCGCATCCAGGCCGTCGCCCGGCGGGTCGCGGCGGAGCGCGCGCGCGGCCACGATATGGTGGTGGTGGTGTCGGCGATGAGCGGCGAGACCAACAGGCTTTTGGGCATGGCGCGCGCCATTCACGCGGACGCCCCGGCACGCGAGGTCGACGTGCTGCTCGCGACCGGCGAACAGGTGACGATCGCGCTTTTGAGCATGGCCCTCGAAGAGCTCGGTTGCCCCGCCAAGTCCTATACCGGGGCCCAGGTGCATATCCGCACCGACAGCACCCATGGCCGCGCGCGCATCATCGCGATCGACGAAAAGCGGGTGCGCGAGGACTTGAGCGGCGGGCGCGTGGTGGTCATCGCCGGATTTCAAGGGGTCGACGAAGAGGGCAATATCACCACCCTGGGCCGGGGCGGTTCGGACACCACGGCGGTCGCCATGGCCGCGGCCCTGAAGGCCGACGAATGCCAGATTTACACGGACGTCGATGGGGTCTATACGACCGATCCACGGATCTGCCCGCGGGCGCGGCGCCTGGCGCGAATCACTGTCGAGGAGATGCTCGAGCTCGCAAGCCTTGGGGCCAAGGTCTTGCAGATCCGCTCGGTGGAATTCGCCGGCAAGTATCGCGTGCCGCTCAGGGTGCTGTCGTCTTTTGATGACGGCCCCGGAACCCTCATCACCTACGAGGAATCGAAGATGGAAGATGCGCTGATATCGGGTATCGCATTCAGCCGCGACGAGGCCAAGCTCACCGTGAAGGGCATTCCGGACGAGCCGGGCGTTGCCTACCGCATCCTCGGGGATATCGCCGAGGCGCACATCAGCGTCGATATGATCATCCAGAATATCGGCGCCGACGGCACCACCGATTTCACCTTCACGGTCCCGCACGGCGATTATCGTCAGGCGCGCGCGATTCTGGAGAAGACCGCGGGCGCGCTCAAGGCGCGCGAGGTCACGGGGGATGAGCGCATCGCCAAGATCTCGATCGTGGGTGTCGGCATGCGCTCGCATGCCGGGATCGCCAGCACCATGTTCCGGGTGCTGGGTGAAGAGGGCATCAATATCCAGATGATATCGACGTCCGAGATCAAGATCTCGGTGGTGATCGCCGAGAAGTACCTCGAACTCGCGGTGCGCGCCCTTCACAGCGCGTTCGGGCTCGACGCCGAAAACGGCAGCGCCGCCCAGTTGGCATAGAACCTGCACAACAAGAATCGGCTCGCGCGTCTCAGGGACGAGCGGTCAGGGGGGGTCGATGGCCCTCGAACGGGAAGGCCTGTTGGAGACAAGGCTTTAAAAGGCTTAAGGAGAGCGGCATGCTGATTCTCACAAGGCGAATCGGTGAGACACTGAATATCGGGGACGAGGTGCAGGTGACGGTCCTGGGCATCAAGGGCAATCAAGTGCGCATCGGCGTCAACGCGCCTAAGGACGTGCCCGTGCACCGCGAGGAAATTTACGAGCGTATCCAAAAGGAGCGCACCGGGGTGCCGGAGGACGTCACCAAGGAGTAAACCTTCCCCAGGGGCTCCCAACACGGTATGCTTGCCCCTCCCGGAGAGATGGCCGAGTCGGTCGAAGGCGCTCCCCTGCTAAGGGAGTATGGGGTCAAAAACTCCATCGAGGGTTCGAATCCCTCTCTCTCCGCCAGTCCTCATGGGGGCGCGCGTTTTCCGGGCGCGGCCCTTTCCTCCGAGCGGATCGCATGGACGCAGGGCGTCACCGGGAGAGGTGTGGGGTCTGCGGTTTGGGTCGCTCGAGCGGGAGCAGCGGTCAGGTCGCCAACCTTGACAATCGACCGCCCGGTAAGGACAATCGCCGACTTCACGCGCCCGTAGCTCAGTTGGATAGAGTACCTGGCTACGAACCAGGTGGTCGGGAGTTCGAATCTCTCCGGGCGCGCCACTCTTTCCGATGGGTTATACCCCTCCCCGCCACACAAACCCCGCGGTTGGGCCGGATGTCGTCACGCGCTCGCGCGAATCCCAGACGCCGTATTTCCATCACCCGGGCACGTCCGGCGAAGAAGTTTATCCCGGCCCCTGTAACCAGTCTTTCTCGTTCAATCGGAGGACATGTAAACGCTCCGCCTGCGGCTGGTTCGATAGGCACCATGCGGGGGCGCCGGCTTGGGCGGGCCTTTCTAATTTGTCGAAAAACACGTATTCTTTCGACATGTTCATCCGATCTGTCGAAGCCATCGACAGGTTCATGGGGACCTGTCGACAAGGGATGCCGATACAAGAATGAACCAATTCAATCCGGAGCGGCCCTACAACGACCTGCCGCCGTTGCCCCCGAAAGCCGAGATCGAAAGCCGGCCCATCCTCAAGGCCTGTATCGGCGCCCGGGCGGCGTTGGGTGAACTCAAACAGGCGGGCGGCTTGCTCCCCAACCCGACAATCTTGATCAACACCATCCCCCTGCTCGAGGCGCGCGCTAGCTCCGAGATCGAGAACATCGTCACCACCACCGACCGCCTGTTTCGTTTTGCCCAAGATGAACGCGGAGGGGTCGTCGATCCCGCCACCAAGGAGGCGTTGCGGTACCGCACCGCGCTTTGGCGCGGTTTCCAGTCGTTGAAGAAACGGCCGGTCACGACCGCCACGGCCGTGGAAGTCTGCCGTACCATCAAAGGGGTAAATCTGGATATTCGGCGCGCGCCCGGCACCGCGCTGGCCAATGATGCCACGGGGAAAGTGATATACACGCCACCGCAAGGCGAGGCCCTGCTGCGCAGTCTGCTGGCCAACTGGGAGCGCTTCCTGCATGAGGAGAACGCCATCGATCCGCTCATCCGCATGGCCGTGTCACATTACCAGTTCGAGGCCATCCATCCCTTTACCGACGGCAACGGCCGCACCGGCCGCATTCTGAATCTCCTGTTTCTGGTGGAGCAGGGCCTGCTCGATTCGCCGGTGCTGTATCTCAGTCGCGCGATCATCCGGCGCAAGGCTGACTACTACCGGCTGTTGCGGGCGGTGACGGCGGAAGGACATTGGGAAGAGTGGGTTCTTTACATGCTGAAAGCGGTGGAAGAAACCGCCGGCTGGACTACAGCCAAGATCCACGACATCCGGAAACTGATGCAAGACACCGCTGACCGGGTGCGACAGAAGGTGCCCGCGATGTACAGCCGCGAACTGATCGAGCTGATTTTCGTCCAGCCCTACTGCCGCATCGGGAATGTGGTCGACGCCGGCATCGCCCAGCGCCAGACTGCCTCGGTCTATCTCAAGGAGTTGTGCGACGCCGGCGTGTTGAAAGAGGTCAAGGCGGGGCGCGAGAAGCTGTTCATCAATCTACGCCTGATGGCCTTGCTCACGGCAGAGCGCGACAAGCCGTCGCGACCCGCGAACGCCAAGAAGACCACCGGCTCGCGCGCAAACATCAAGACGCGGCGGGATAAGGACAGGGGGACAAAATGACCGAGCCCACGATTCTCTGCCCAAACGGCAAGACCGGGATCAAACTTACGGAGTCGCTGGCGCTGTGGTTTCCCCGAGGCCCGGCGGCGCCCCCGGCCTTGACGGCGGGCGAGCTGCAAGGGGCTGAACGCCGGCTCCGGCAGGAAGCCGTCCACGGCGTCGAGGGCGTTCAGTTCGCGCAGCACGGCGATCAGCGTCTTGAGCTTGCC
>DAHWKH010000190.1 GCA_027343725.1 Acidiferrobacteraceae bacterium | reverse complement strand
CCGCGCGAGGCCTTCGTAGGCCTCGGTCAACGCCGACACCGCCGCCGGCTCGGCGACCGCCCAGAGCCGGTGGCGCACGCCGGCGAGCGTCGCATCGATGAGCGCCGGGCCGGAGGCGGCCGCGGCCAAGAGCGCGCGGATCCCGGCGTCGGCGCGGTAGGTGAGCAGGGCCGGGCCAGTCTGGGCGTTCACGGCCTCGATGTGGCGCGCCCGGTCGCGCTCCTTGTCCGGGCGCGTCAACTCGTGACGCTGAATACGCCCCCTCTCGTAGGCCGCGACCGCGGCGGTGGCGACGAGCCCCGTCTGGCGATGCCCATCCATCGTCATTTCATAGACGTAGTACGACGGATCCCGGTCCTGCGTCAGGACGCCTGCGCGCAGCGCCTGCCAATTGGCGGCCGCCTGCCGGAACACGGCCGCGTCCGCGGGCGGCGGGGACTCCGGCAGGTCGACCTCGGCCCGCGAGACATGCAAAAAGCTCAACGGCCGCCCGATGACGGCCGCGCGGGCCTCGGCGCTGTTCACGACATCATAAGGAGGGGCCAGGACCTCGGCCGCGCGCGCGGGATCGGGGCGCAAGGCCCGGAAAGGACGGATCAGTGACATGGAAATCCCCGGACAAACGAGGCGCCATTCAAACGCATTTGCGCCGCGCTGTAAACGCCCGCGCCCGCCCTGTCGCCGATCGGCTATCGACGCGCGCGCGGATTGCCGCTACAACTGCGCACAAACCGTCCCATCGGTACGCCCGTGCTCATGATCAGCCGCAAAACCGGGGAGCGCATCCTCATCACGCTCGACCCCGACGTCGATCCGGGGATGAGCGCCGGTGCGCTCTTCGCCCATGGCCCGATCGAAATCGTGGTGGCCGCGACCGGGCCCACCACCGCGCGCATCGCGCTCGCCCTCCCGCCCGCGCTGCGCGCCGATCGTCTCGGACGCAAGCCCCCCGCCCCGTGAGTCGGAGCGAGGGCTTCATGTCGCGCCCCGCGGCCCGCTATAATCCCCGGCATGAGTTTTTTTGAACGCCCGGCGCTCGAGTTCACGACCGGTCCGCACCCCGAAGCGACGATCATCTGGCTCCACGGCCTGGGGGCCGACGGCGCGGACTTCGCGGTCTTCGCCGAGACGCTCGCGGGCGTGAGTCCCAGTCCTTTGCGCTTCGTCTTCCCCCACGCCCCGGTGCGCGCGGTCGCCTTGAACGCCGGGCTGTCGATGCCGGCCTGGTTCGACCTCTACGGGACGCGCCCCGAGGATCCCCAGGACGAGATCGGCATCCGCCGCGCCCTCGAGGCGGTCTCGGGGCTCATCACCCACGAAAGCCGCCGCGGCATCCCGCCGGAACGCATCGTCCTCGGGGGCTTTTCGCAAGGCGGCGCGATCGCGTTGCACACGGCCCTCACGGGTCCTTCGCGGCTTGCGGCCGCGGTCGGTCTCTCGACCTACCTGCCGCTCGCCAACCGCTTGGCCGAGGATCTGCCCGCGGCCAACCGCGGCACACCCGTCTTCCTCGCCCACGGCACCGAGGACCTGACCCTGCCTTATGCCTTCGCCGTCAAAACGCTCGCGGTCCTGAAGCACGCCGGGGTCCCGGCGACGCTCCACACCTACGAGGGCCTGGGGCACGGCGTCTGCGATCGCGAGGTCGAGGCGCTGGCGCGATTCCTCACCGGCGTCTTCTCGGCGGGCGCGCTTGGCGCGGGCGCGACAAGCGTCTAAGATCCGAGTCCCGAAGAGGATCCGCCATGATACCCATCCGCCGTCAGGATGCCCCGGTGCGCGCGCTGCGCTTCCCCGCCGAGTGGGAGGAGCAGTCGGCCGTGATGCTCACCTGGCCGCACGCCTTCGGGGATTGGGCCCCGGTTCTGGCCAGCGCCGATCCGCAATTCGTGCGCATCGCCGCCGCCATCAGCCGCTACGAGCCCGTTCTCGTCTGCGCCTATGACCGCGCGCACGCAGACCACGTGGAGCGGCTCCTCACGGCCGCCGGTGTCCCCCACGATCGGATGCGCATCGTGGTCGCGCCCTCGGACGATGTCTTCGTGCGCGACCACGGTCCGCTGGCCGTCGACATGGCCGACGGACCCCTGCTGCTCGATTTCCGGTTCAACGGTTGGGGCGGCAAATACCCGAGCGCGCGCGACGATGCCCTCAGCCGCAGCCTGCGCGATGACGGCGCCTTCGGCGCGACCGCGTTCCAGAGCGTGGATTTCGTGCTCGAGGGCGGGAGCGTGGAATCCGACGGCGCCGGGACCCTGCTCTTGACCGAACGCTGCCTGCTCGCGCCGAGCCGCAACCCGCGTCTGACGCGCGCGGAGATCGAAGAGACACTGAAGACGCGCCTCGGCGCCGATCGTCTGCTGTGGCTGCGACATGGCTATCTCGCCGGTGATGACACCGACGGCCACATCGACACCCTGGCGCGCTTTTGCGATGACCACACCATCGCCTATTGCGCCTGCCCCTTCGAGGATGACGAACACTACGCGGAGCTGAAGGCCATGGAGGCCGAGCTCGCCGGCCTCCGGACCCGCTCGGGATCCCCGTATCGCCTCGTGCCCCTCCCCTGGCCGCGCGCCCGACTCGCGGACGACGGCGAACGCCTGCCGGCCACCTACGCCAATTTTTTGATCGTAAACGGCGCCGTGCTCGTTCCGACCTACGACGATCGCGCCGATCACGAGGCGCTCGCGACGCTCGCCGCCTGCTTCCCGGGGCGCGACGTCATCGGCATCCCCTGCCTGACCCTGATCGCGCAGCGCGGAAGCCTGCACTGCGCGACCCTGCAACTGCCGCGCGCGGTGCTCGCGTGATCCGCGTAGCCCTCGTGCAGCACGCAGCGCACGCCGAGCGCGCGCGCGTCTGGGAGCGCATCGAGCACGCGCTCGACGAGGCTGCGCGAAACGGCGCGCAACTCGTGCTGTTACCGGAATTGCCGCTCGGCGCGTATTTTTGCCAGAGCGAGGACCAGGCGGCGTTCGCCCAGGCCGAGCCCGTTCCGGGTCCCACGAGCGAGCGCCTGGGCGCGCTCGCGGCCCGCCATGGCTTGGTCATCGTCGGGTCGGTGTTCGAGCGCCGCGCCGCGGGCCTTTATCACAACACCGCCATCGTGCTCGAGACCGACGGAAGGCTCGCCGGCTGCTATCGCAAGATGCACATCCCCGACGACCCGGGCTTTTATGAAAAGTACTACTTCACACCCGGCGACCTCGGCTTCGTCCCGATCACCACGAGCGTCGGGCGCCTCGGCGTGCTCGTCTGTTGGGACCAATGGTACCCGGAGGCGGCCCGCCTGATGGCGCTCGCGGGTGCTGACATGCTGCTCTACCCGACGGCGATCGGTTACGATCCCCGTGACCCCGCGGAGGAGCAGGCGCGCCAAAAGGCCGCTTGGGAACTCGTCCAGCGCGGGCATGCGGTGGCCAACGGCCTGCCGGTGCTGGTCGCCAACCGCTGCGGGCACGAGCCCGATCCCACCGGCGCGACCGCGGGGATCGCCTTCTGGGGCGGGAGCTTCATCTGCGGCCCGCAAGGCGAATGGCTCGCGCGCGGCGAGGCCGAGCCCACGGTCCTCATGGCGACCCTCGATCGCGCGCACACCGAACGCGTCCGCCAGACCTGGCCCTTTCTGCGCGACCGGCGCATCGACGCCTATTCCGATCTTTTGAAGCGCTTTCGCGATTGATCACCCGCGGCATCGCGTCTGCCAGCGCCGAACTCCTGGCGCGCATCCTCGCCGAAGCCGGCGCGGCTGATGCCATCATGGATCGATTCTTCCGGGCGCATCCGGCCCTCGGCGCACGCGCGCGCGGCGCCATCGCCGAGACCGCCTATGGCTGCCTGCGCCGCTACCGATTGCTGGCACAGATCGCCGCAAACGATGATCCTCGGGCGGTGATCGCCGCCTATCTTGCGCGCGCGGGCTACTCGTCGCGCGCGCTCGCGACACTCGCGCTCCCACACGACGACGCGCTCATCCGCCGAGCCCGGGCCCCGCTCTCCTCATGGCCGCCGGCGGTCGCGGCGAGCCTCCCGGACTGGCTCTATGACCGTTTGAGCGCGCGCCTGGCACCGGCGGAGCTTGCGGCCCTGGTCGCGGCCCTGGGGGAACCCGCACCCCTGGATGTGCGCGTCAACACCCTGAAGATCGATCGCGAGGGCCTGCGCGCCGCCCTGGCCGCGGACGGCCACACGCTCACCGCGACACCCTGGTCACCCGTGGGCCTGCGCCGGTCGCTGCGCGCCCCACTGTTTCGGACCGCGGCCTTTCAGGCGGGGCACTTCGAGGTCCAAGACGAGGGCAGCCAGTTGATCGCCCCGCTCCTGGAGCCCGGGCGGCGAGACACCGTGGTCGATTATTGCGCCGGCGCCGGCGGCAAGACCCTGCACCTGGGGGCCTTGATGCGCAACCACGGGAGCCTGTACGCCTGCGACACTTCCTTAAAGCGCCTGACGCGCCTGCGAGAGCGCGTCCGGCGCGCGGGCCTCGACAACGTGCGCATCCAGGCCCTGACCGGCGACGATGGGTCGCTTGCGCGGCTCGCGAACAAGGTCGACCGGGTGCTCGTCGATGCGCCCTGCAGCGGCAGCGGCACGCTGCGCCGCAGCCCCGACATCACCTGGCGCCTGAGCGAGCCGCGTGTCGCCGATCTCGCCCGCCAGGCGCTCGCCATCCTGACCCAAGCGGCGCGCCTGGTGCGGCCCGGGGGTCGCCTCGTCTATGCCACCTGCAGCCTGCTCGCCGAGGAGAACGAGGACGTGGTCCAGGCCTTTCTCGCCGGCGATCCGCGCTTTACCGTCCGGCCCGTCGCCCCGATCCTCGAACGCCTGCAGATCCGGCTGCCGCCCGGAGAGGGCGAGGCCCTCAGGCTCTGGCCCCACATCCACGCAACCGATGGGTTTTTCGCCCAGGTCCTGGAACGCCGGGACGCCGCCTGAGCGCCGCCCGCAGGGCCAGGCGGGGCCGCGGACATAAAAAAAGCCCCGCGCAGGCGGGGCTTTTTGCCGTAGACCGGCTAGCGCGGAATGACGCGCGCGGCCTGCATGCCTTTCGGTCCGCGTGTCGATTCGAATTCGACGCGTTGGCCTTCGGCGAGCGTACGGAATCCGTCTCCTTCAATAGTCGAAAAATGGACGAACACGTCCGCGCTGCCATCGCTTGGCGTGATAAAGCCGAAACCCTTCGCTTCGTTAAACCACTTCACGGTACCGGTCTGCATAGAGAACCTCTTGTCATGACTCCCGGGTCTCACGACCCGCCTTATTGATCTTATTGCGCCTCGGGCCTTGCGGGCGCCGCGGCTTGCCGTCCCATCCTATCTGGGCGCGATCCATCCTACGTGAAGCCCAGTCCGCTGACAATCCTTAGTCCTTCCGTCAACATCTCGCCCTCAAGGGCCCCCGCCGGCCGCCCATATGGCGGGATCGCGCGCCCCGCCACCGGCGCAGGGGTGAACGCAAGAGCCCAACTTTGTTAGAATGCGCGGGCGCCGGAGAGGGCGCCCCAAGGACTCCGCATGATCATCGTACTCAAATCGCACGTCACGAAGTCGAGCCCGGCCTTTCAGGAGCTGATGGCCTTTTTGGACCAAAAACCCGGCATCAGTGTGCGCGTGCATGAAGAGGTGGGCGCCCTCATGACGCTCACCGAGGTCTATCTGATCGGGGATACGAGCGCGCTCGACAAGGCCGAGATCGAGACGCTGCCGGGCGTCGAGCGGGTCGTGCGCATCGAGGAGGAGTACCGGGTGCTCGGCCGCCACCACGATGACCAGCGCCCGACGGGCTTCGAGTACAACGGCGTGCGCTTTGCCCAGGACACCCTGAACGTGTTCGCCGGGCTGTGCGCGGTCGATAACCCCAAGCACGTCGAGGAGATGATGAAGGCGCTCGCGGCCAACGGCCAGGTCTGCACGCGCATGGGCGCCTACAAACCGCGCACCAACCCCTACTCCTTTCAGGGGCACGGGGCGTCCTGCCTGCCGTGGGTCTTCGAGCTCGCCGGGAAGCACGGCATCCGCGTGATCGCCATGGAGATCACCCACGACTCGCATCTCGACGAGATCCGCGACGCCCTGCGGATCTCCGGCTCACCGACCGGCGTCATGCTGCAGATCGGGACGCGCAATACCCAGAATTTCGAGCTCCTGAAGATCGTCGGACGCCAGCACGAGTTCCCGGTCCTGCTGAAGCGCGGCTTCGGCATCACGCTCGAGGAGTCCCTGAACGCCGCCGAGTACATCGCGAGCGAAGGCAACCGCAACGTCATTTTCGGTCTGCGCGGCATGAAGACGAACATGGGCGACCCGCACCGCAACTTCGTGGACTTCGCGCACGTGCCGGTCGTGAAGCGCCTGACGCGCATGCCGGTGTGCATCGATCCCTCGCATTCCGTGGGCTCGCGTGACCGGGGTCCCGACGGGATCCTCGACATCCAGCACGTGACCGCGCAAGCGGTGGTGGCGGGCGCCAACATGGTGCTCGTCGACTTCCACCCGGCGCCGCAGAAGGCGCTCGTCGACGGGCCCCAGGCGCTGCTGCTGTCCGAGCTCCCCTACTTCCTCGAGGATGTACAGATCGCCCGCGAGGCCTATCTGCAGCGCGTCGCCGCCGCCGCGCGCTTCGCGCTCGAGGGGCGCGCGAAGGCCGCCTCCTAGCCCCGCCGATCGCGCGGGTAGTCGCGCAAGGTCTCGCCCACGTACAACTGGCGCGGGCGGTCGATACCGTGGGTGGCGTCGTTGTGGAGTTCGAGCCACTGGCTCACCCAGCCCGCGGTGCGCGCCACCGCGAACACGGCGGTGAACATCTTGGTCGGGATCCCCATCGCGCGCAGCAGCAGGCCCGAATAGAAATCGACGTTCGGGTACAGCTTGCGCTCGATGAAGTACTCGTCTTTCAAGGCGATCGCCTCGAGCTCCAAGGCGACCGCCATGAGCGGGTCGTTCTCGAGCCCGAGGTGGCCGAGCACCTCGCGGGCGTTCGCCTGAATGACCTTGGCGCGCGGATCGAAATTCTTGTAGACGCGGTGCCCGAAGCCCATGAGACGGAACGTGTCGCCCTTGTCCTTGGCGCGCGCGATGGTCCGCGGGATGTTCTCCGGCGAGCCGATCTCGCTCAACATCTTCACCACTTCCTCGTTGGCCCCGCCGTGCGCCGGGCCCCACAGGCTCGCGATGCCGGCCGCGATGCAGGCGAACGGATTGGCGCCCGACGAGGCGGCCATGCGCACCGTGGAGGTCGAGGCGTTCTGCTCGTGATCGGCGTGCAGAATCAGGATGCAGTCCATCGCCCGCGCCTGCACCGGGTCGAGCACGAAATCGCGATTGGGCATGCCAAACAGCATTTGCATGAAATTCGCCGCGTAATCGTATTCGTTGCGCGGATAGCGCAGGGGCCGACCGGTGCTGTAGGTATAGCTCGCGGCGGCGATCGTCGGCATCTTCGCCACCAGTCGGATGGCCGCGTTGATGCGCTGTTCCGGATCGCGGATGTCCATGTCGTCGTGATAAAACGCCGACAAGGCCCCCACGACGCCGACCATGATGGCCATGGGATGCGCGTCGCGGCGAAATCCGCGGTAGAAGCTGATGACCTGTTCGTGCAGCAGGTTGTGCTGGCAGACGGCCTCGCGGAAGCCCTCGGCCTCGCGCGCCGAGGGCAGCTCCCCGAACATCAGGAGGTAGGCGACCTCCAGAAAATGGCTGCGCGCGGCCAGCTGCTCGATCGGATAACCCCGGTAAGCGAGGATCCCCGCGTCGCCGTCGACGAAGGTGATGGCACTCTTGCATGAGGCGGTCGAGCGATAGCCCGGATCGTAGGCCAGGAGCCCGTGACGCGAGTACAGGCTCTGGATGTCGACGGCTTGCGGCCCGAGGGTCCCCTCGAGCACGGGCAATCCGCCCTCGCCGGACTCGTCATTGATGACCGCGTTGACGTATTTGGTCACAACCCCCCTCCTCACTTGCGGGCGTAGAGCCATTTCACGACCCCGTCCGCCGCCCGGAATCCCGCTTCCGTATCGGCCCCCGGATAGTTCTCCAACACCACGACGATGTACCGCCGCCGGCCATGCTGCAAATACCCGGCGAGCGTGTAGACCCCATCGAGCGTCCCGGTCTTCGCGTGCAGATGGCCGACGACCGGGCTGCCGAGAAAGCGGTAACGCAGCGTGCCGTCGAGGCCCGCGACCGGCAGGGACGACACGTATTCGGGCATGTAGCGGCTGTCATAGGCGTATGCGAGCACGCGCCCCACTTCCGCCGCCGTGATGCGTTCCGAATGCGACAATCCGACCCCGTTTCTCAACACCAGGTGCGGCATGCGCAGGTGGTGGCGCCAAAGCCACGTGCGGATGACCGCAAGCCCCTTGGCCGTGGTCCCGGGCAGCCCTTTCTCCCGCGCCCCGAGCGTCATGACCAGCAACCGCCCCATGACGTTGTTGCTGTACTTGTCGATACTCCGCAGGACATCCGCGAACGGGCGCGAATGGACCGCATACAAGAGCCGCGCATGCGCGGGCCTGCGCCCCATCTCCAGGTGCCCGCGAAACGTCCCGCCCTGCTCGCGCCAGAGTTCCTGGAACACGCCGAACAGGTAACGCCGATTATCATCGGTCACCCGGTAGAGATGCTGCACCCCGCAGGCGCGCGGATAGCGCCCGGAAAAACGCGCCGTGTTCCCGTGCGCGCCGTGCCGCAGGCGCAGGTGCACGTGCGCGCGCCAGTCCCCGCACGCGCCGCCCGCGAGCCGCAGCCGGTTCACGACCGAAAGCGTCGTCGGGTCCGGGTCCGGGATCACCCGCACCCGTTCGCGTCCGGGCACGAACCGGAAATCCACCGCCTGGAAGTTCACGAGCAGGGCCTGCGGGCGCACATTATAAGTGCGATCGCGGAGTCCGTCGAATGCCCCGCGGGCCGCGACCGGTGAGCGCAAATAGTGCTGATCGATGACGAGGTTGCCCGCGATCCGATGGATCCCCAAGCGCCGCAATCCGTGGAGAAGATTCCAAAATGACTTGGTGATCAGATAGGGATCGCCCTCGCCGCGAATATAGAGATTCCCGCGCAGGACGCCGTTTCGCACCGGCGCGCGCGCGTAGGCCGCCGTGGACCACGTAAAGGCCGGGCCGAGTGTCTGCAGGCCGACGAGGGCGGTCACGAGCTTCATCACCGACGCGGGATTGCGCGGGACGTGCGCTGCGTAGCTCAAAAGCGGGTGAGGCGCATGGATCCGGCGCAGATAGATACTGACGCCTTTCAAGGGGACGTGCTCGCGCGCGAAGAGATGCTCGAGGGCCGCCGGCAGGCGCGCCCCCGAGGCCGACACGGGCAGCCACAGCGCCGCTGCGAGGCACGCCCAGAAACGCAATCGACTCGG
>DAHWKH010000161.1 GCA_027343725.1 Acidiferrobacteraceae bacterium | reverse complement strand
ATAGATTCGCGCTTGCTCGCAAGCCCCATTGTCACGAGCGCAGGAGTTTATCCATGGCGGTTAGCAAGAAAAAGGAAGTTCAGGCTCTGCTTCACGGCATCAAGCCCTATTCCACGGCTGCGGACGAAGAATACATGAATCCGCGGCAGCGGGAACACTTCCGCACGGTTCTGCTCGCTTGGAAGGCGGAGCTGATCGAAGAGGTATCGCGCACCATGCACGCCATGCAGGACGATACCGTGAACCACCCGGACCCCAATGACCGCGCGAGTCAGGAAACAGACATGGCGCTGGAGTTGCGCAACCGCGAACGGGAACGGAAATTGATCAAAAAGATCGAGGAAGCCATTGCGAGGATCGATGCCGACGATTACGGCTACTGCGAGAACTGCGGCGTCGAGATCGGCGTGCAACGACTCGAGGCCCGGCCGACGGCCACCTTGTGTATCGACTGCAAGACCCTGGACGAAATCCGCGAAAAGCAAATGGCCTGAGCTGTCCGGCGTGCGCGGGTCGCTTGATGCTGGCCGGGCGCGGCACGCCGTCCCGATCATCACCATGCGGCTGCACGGCGCGCTGTGATCGCGGGTCTCGTCAGCGCCCTCGCGCACGAGGTGCTCGCCGCCATCCGGCAGTTCGGCTACCTCGGCATCGGCGTCCTCATGGCCCTCGAAAGCGCCTGCATCCCGATCCCCTCGGAGGTCATCATGACCTTCTCCGGCTATCTGGTCTCGACCCAGGCCCTGGGGTTCTGGGGGGTCATAGGGGCCGGGACCGCCGGCAGTCTCGCCGGCAGTCTCGCCGCCTACGCGCTTGGCGCCTGGGGCGGGCCGCCTGTGATCGCCACCTACGGGCGTTACGTCCTGCTGTCGCCGCGCGATCTCGAGCGGGCGCACGCGTGGTTTGGCCGCTACGGGCAGGCCGCGGTCTTCCTCGCGCGCTTGGTGCCGGTCGTGCGCACCTTCATCTCGTTGCCGGCGGGCGTTTCGCGGATGCCTCTGCTACCCTTTATCCTGTATTCGACGGCCGGCTCGATCCTCTGGTGCGCGGCGCTCGCGTGGGCCGGTTGGCGGCTCGGGGCGCACTGGGACATGCTGAGCCCTTACATGCGCGTCGTGGACGATTGCATCGCCGGCATCGCCCTGGCGGCGGGTCTCGTGTTCGCCATCCGGCGCTGGCGGCACCGGGCGCGATAAGGATCCACCCGGGGAGCGCGCTCCCTGAAGAGCGAGGTAACCCTCTATGAACCAGAAGTCCCGTGACCCGATCGAATCGCTTTTCAGCGAGGAGCGCGTGTTCCCGCCGCCTGACGCGTTCGCGCAAGCGGCGGGCCTCAATGAGGCCCGGTACCGCGAACTCTTGGCGGAAGCGGAGCGCGATTACGAAGGGTTCTGGGCCAAGCGGGCGCGCGAGGAGATCGACTGGATCACGCCCTTTGCGCGCACCCTGAACGCAAGCGAGGCCCCCCACTACCGCTGGTTCGAGGACGGGACGCTCAACGTCTCGGCCAACTGCCTCGATCGCCACATCGCGGAACGGGGCAACAAACCGGCGATCCTCTTCGAGGGCGAACCCGGTGACGTGCGGGTCCTGACGTATGCGGAACTGTTGGCCGAAGTCGGGCGGTTCGCCAATGCCTTGCGCGCCCAGGGCATCGACAAGGGCGACCGGGTCATCATCTATATGCCCATGGTGCCGGAGGCCGTGATCGCGATGCAGGCCTGCGCGCGCATCGGCGCCATCCACTCGGTGGTGTTCGGGGGGTTCTCGGCCGAGTCCCTGAAGGGGCGCATCGAAGACGCCCAGGCGGTGGCCGTGATCACGGCCGACGGCGGTCACCGCGGCGGCCGCGTCATTGCCCTCAAGACCGTTTGCGACAAGGTGCTCGCGGACTGCCCGAGCGTGCGCTCGGTGATCGTCTTGCAGCGCGCCGGCAATCCGATCGCCTGGCAGGAGGGTCGCGACATCTGGTGGCACGACGCGGTCGCGGGCCGGGACAGCCACTGCCCGCCGGTCGCCGTGGACGCCGAACACCCGCTCTACATCCTTTACACCTCGGGCTCGACGGGACAACCGAAGGGCATCCAACACGCCGCCGCCGGCTATCTCCTCGGCACCATCCTCACCATGCGCTGGGTATTCGATATCCGCGACGACGACGTGTTCTGGTGCACGGCCGACGTGGGCTGGGTGACGGGCCACAGCTATGTGGCCTACGGGCCGCTCGCCTGCGGCGCCACCATGGTGATGTACGAAGGCGCCCCGACGATACCGGACGCCGGGCGCTTCTGGCAGCTGTGCGAACGCCATCGGATCAGCGTGTTCTACACCGCGCCGACGGCGATCCGCGCCTTGAAAAAACTCGGCGACGAGTACCCGCGCCGCTACCGGCTCGACCGGCTGCGGCTGCTCGGCACGGTCGGTGAACCCATCAACCCCGAGGCCTGGATGTGGTTTCATGACGTCATCGGGCAGGGGCGCTGCCCGATCGTGGACACCTGGTGGCAGACCGAGACCGGCGTCCACATGATCGCGCCGATACCCGGCGTGACCCCCTTGAAACCCGGGTCCTGCACGCGTCCCCTGCCCGGCATCGTGGCGGATGTCGTGGACGGCGAGGGGCGCAGCATCGACGACCCGAACACCGGCGGCTATCTCGTCATCCGCCGCCCGTGGCCCTCCATGCTACGCACCATCTGGGGCGATCCCGAACGCTATCGCGAGACCTACTGGGCGCGTTTCGAAAACCGCTTCTACGTGAGCGGCGACGGCGCGCGCCGCGACGCCGACGGCTATTTCTGGGTCATGGGCCGGGTCGATGACGTGCTCAAGGTCTCCGGGCATCGCCTCGGTACCATGGAGATCGAATCGGCGCTCGTGGCCCACCCCCTGGTCGCCGAGGCGGCGGTCGTGGGGCGCCCGGATGAGGTGACGGGCGAGGCCATATGCGCGTTCGTGGTGATGCGCGCAACGCGCCCGCGTCCCGAGGAGCGACCGGCGGTCACCGAGACCCTGCGCCGCTGGGTCGCAGACCAGATCGGCCCGATCGCCAAGCCCGCCGAGATCCGCTATACCGACAATCTCCCCAAGACCCGTTCCGGCAAGATCATGCGCCGCCTGTTGCGCGCGGTCGCGAGCGGCCAGGGGATCACGGAAGACGTCTCGACCCTCGAAAACCCCGACATCATCCGCCAGATCCAGGACGAAGGCGCGGCGTGAAGGGCTTTTCCGCGCCGTTTTGGGCGCGCGGCGCGCATCTGCAGACAGTGATCGGGGCGCTCGGCGGGGCACCCCTTCACGCACCGCTCGTGCGCGAGCGCCTGACCCTGCCGGACGGCGATTTCGTGGATCTCGACTGGCTGCCCGACATGCCGCAAGACCGCGCGCTCCTGCTGATTCTGCACGGGCTCGAAGGCTCGTCGCGCTCGGTCTATATCCGCCGCCTGCTCGCAAGCTGCGAGCAGGCCGGACGTTCGGCCGTCGTCATGCATTTCCGCGGCTGCAGCGGGGAGCCGAACCGCCTGGCGCGCGGCTATCACGCCGGCGACACCGCCGACCTCGCCGCGGTCGTCGACGCCTTAAGGCAGCGCGCGCCCCGCGGCCTGTGCGCCGTCGGCTATTCGCTCGGCGGCTCTGTGCTCCTCAAATGGTTGGGGGAGACCGGATCCGGCAATCCCCTGCGCGCGGCGATCGCGGTGTCGGTGCCGTTCGAACTCGCGGGTGCCGCCGCGCGCCTCGGGCGCGGGTTCTCGCGCCTCTATCAATGGGCCCTCATCCGGCAATTGAAGGCCCATCTGCGGCGCAAGGCGCGGCGGGCGGGCCATCCCCTGCCAGCACTCGGAGGCCTCACTACCTTTCGCGCCTTCGATGAGCGCGTCACCGCCCCTTTGCACGGCTTTGCCGGGGCCGATGACTATTACGCGCGGGCGAGCTGCCGGCCGTATCTTGGGCGCATCGGCGTCCCGACACTCCTGATCCAGGCGGCCGACGATCCCTTTCTGGAACGCTCTGCGATCCCGGGCGTCGGCGAGCTCTCACCGGCCGTGCAACTCGATCTCTCGGCGCACGGCGGTCATGTGGGCTTTGTTGCGGGTCCCGGGCCCTGGGCGATGCGATTCTGGGTCAACGAGCGGCTCCACGCCTTCCTGCGCGCACAGCGTGTGGACGCGGACGACCCTTAAGGCCGGCGACCGATCACGACCGCCTCGCGGCCCTCGAGGAAGGACAGGATCTCCGGCTGGAAGCCCGCCCCGCGCAAGGCCTCGGCGATCTCGGCGGGCGTAAGGAAGTGGTTGCCCTGCACGTGCTCCGTCAGGTTCTGGAAGGCCATCATGCGCCGCGCGGGATCGCGCAAGGCCACGCGCTCGGACGGCCAGTGGGGCTCCCAGATCACAACCGCCCCCCCGGGCTTCACGTGGTCGCGCAGCAGCGCAAACACCGCGTCCT
>DAHWKH010000159.1 GCA_027343725.1 Acidiferrobacteraceae bacterium | reverse complement strand
GCCATCGGGGCATACAGGGCGATCCCCGCGGCCGCGATCATCCATGCTCTCGTACTCATACCGGTCACCCATACAAGGTTCGTGCCAATCATCGCAGCAAGGCCCGGCGCGCGCTCAGGGTGTAGATGTGGAGCGTGAGCGTCGAATCCGGATAGCGGTCGGCCTTCAGGGCCACGCGCCCCCAGAGGACCCGCCGCTTCTGATGCGCGAGCAACGCGAGGTAGCGCACCAGCGCCGTATAGCGCCCGCGCACCACCACCCGAATCTCGTGGCGATACAAAAACGGCGCGCTTTGGGGGGTGTTGCGAATGGCCTTCGGCGGCGGCGTCGTGAGCGCCATGAGCGCCACACCCGGGGCCTCGGACAACACGTGGCGCATGAGACCGGGCATGGCGCGCGCCGGCACGAGCCCCGCCGCCAATCCCTTGACGCGCGCCCTGAGGCGCGCGACCTCCGCGCGCAAGGCGCGCAGATCCGCGAGTTCGCGCGCCTGCGCCTTGGGCGCGAGCAGGGTCTCGAGCGTGCGCTCGGTCGCGGCGGTTTGCGCGCGCGTCGCGCGCAACCGCGCGGCGATATCCTGCTCGCGATGCTCGAGCGGGCGAATGAGCGCGAGCGCCACCAGCGCATAGGTCACGACCACGATGGCGGCGAACAGCAAGACGCGCTCGCGCAGACTGAGCGCGTCGATACGCTCCTCGAGCGCCGCCACCTGCGCCTTAATGCCCATGATGAAGTCCTTTGGCGGCGGCGGGCTTACGGGAGGCCGCCGTGCGCGCGACGAAATTCACGTACAGGAGGTAGCGGCCGTGCGTCCGCCCCCTCGTAATCGTCAGATGCCGGAACCGGTAGCCCGAAAGCGTGGGGCCCGCGACGAGGCGCGCCAAAAACACCGGCACGAGCGCCGGCCGCTCGCTGTGGCCCGCGAGCAGGAGCGCCTTGCGCCCGCGGTCGAGCGAAAAGTGCGTGACCCACAAGCCCGGGATGACGCTCGCGCTCAAGGCCTCCAAGACCGGCGCGGGGCCGGCCTTGGCGCGCCGGCTCTCGCGCAGGAAGCGCTTGAGGTGACGCAGGGTGCGCACGCGCTTCGTGAGGGCCGCGCGCTCGGCGCGCGCGTGCGCGATGCCGAAGACCCGGTAGGCGCTCGCGAGCCGCTGGGTCGCGAGCGTATGGTCCTGCACCGCGTTGCGAAGCGCGGATGCGAAATCGTAGGTCTGCCAGGCGTCGAACGCGTAGACCAACAAGGCCACCGCCACCAGCATTGCCCAGGCGCGCGCCATGGTCGCGGCCGAAAAGAGCTTCACCTCGCGGCGGAAGATGGGATGATACAGGTTGATCTGCTGGCCACTCATAGCGCGACCTTCTCCTCACGCAAGGCCGCGCCCAGCGTGAGCACACAGGCATGCGGGATCTCGACCGCGCTCGTCCACTCGCCGGATCGGCCGATGTCCCAAAGCGCCACGCGTTGATGCAGGCGGCTTTGCAAAAACGCCACGAGTTCGGTGGCGCGCTCGGTCGCCGGCGTCACCACGACGTTCATGATCGGCGGCTGCCGGAACGAACTCTCGAAATAATCGAGCGATCGTTGCAGCTCGACGAGGAGCGTCTCGGGGTCCGCGCCGCGCGCCAGGGGGGCGGGCAGCGTCCGCGAGAGATAGAGTTCGCCCCGGCGCGTGATGGTGATGAGGCCCGTGTCCTCGGCGAGCGTCAAAAGCGCGACCCCGTCTTGCTCCTCGGGGAGCAGGGCCGCGAGATTGCGCTGCGCGAGGTCCGGGATGTCGATGATGTCGAGCGCGACCCCGGCCTCCTCCAAGAACTCCACGCGCCGGCGGATGGCCTCGTTGCGCCCGACCACGACCGACACCAGGACCGCGCGTCCGGGCGTCTGCACCGGGACATCGAACACATCGAGGGTCGCGTCATTGATATGGAAGTCGATCAGGTCTTTCACGCGCCAGCGCAGCGCCGCCTTGAGCTCATCGGCCTTCACATCCGGCGCCTCGGTCTGGATTAGGCGGTAATCCCCCTCGCTCAAAAGCGTCGTCGCGCGCGTATGCCTGAGATCATGATCGGACGCGAGATCCGCCAGGACCCGGGCGGGTTCGGCGTCGGCGAACGGGCGGAACTCCGCGGCCGCGACCTCCGGAGCGCCGCGGCTGGGACGGCGCACGAGGACGAACGAAAGCCCTAGCGCATGCACGCCGATCGCGGCCAGACCCCGCTCGCGCTCAGCCCTCCTTCGAGCCCACATACCCCCCCTTTTCCGCCGTCTTGTGGCGCGGCGCTTTCATGTGAAAGCGCGCGGCGCGACGGTCAAATGATAGGTTTTCGTCACACTACCATGGCTCACCGTCAGCGTCATCATCACGTAATGCACCTGAAACGCGTTCCGGGCGGGCGTTTTTCCGTCCGAACGCAGATAGAGAAAGCGAACATCCGTCACATCGCGGGCCACGACCCGGGGCTTGCCCCGGCCCTTGATTCTCACCAGGAGGCCCGGCGCCTCCAGGCGGTAGCGGTAGACCGTGCGGTGGATCGTCACGAACCGGATGGCGTGCCGCTTCAGGGTCAGCGTATGCGGGTTGGGCGGCGCCACGCGCTTGAAGGCCGCCCCCCAGTGATCGATCGCCGCGCGCGCGCCTCGCATCACGGCGTCATGCGAGGCATGCGCGTATTGATGCATCGCAAACCGCACGTTGGCCACGACGATGCCGGCGATCACGACCGCGGCGCCCAACACAAACAGCCGCTCGAAACGCCCCCATGACCTCATCATGTCTCCCTCCCCCGATCGCGTCCCATACGCCTCACATCCCACCGTTCTGCTTCAAGGCCGCGTGCGCCAGATCCCACATCGGCAGGAACACCCCGAGCGCCAGAATCAGCACCAGGACCCCCATGGCCACCACCAGCAAGGGCTCGATCGCGGTGCTCAGGTTGCGCAAATCGTAATCGACCTCGCGCTCGTAGTATTCCGCGACATCCGTCATGAGGCGGTCGATGGCGCCGCTCTCCTCGCCGACGCGGATCATCTGCAACACGAGCGGCGGGAACAGCTCGGTGGCCTGCGCGGTGCGCGCCAGGGTCTCGCCGCGCTCGATGCCGTCGCGCATCTGCAGGATGCGGTGCGCGACGTAGTCGTTGTCGACCGCGCGGCTGATGACCGTGAGCCCCTGGATCAAGGGCACGCCGCTTTCGATCGTGATCGCGAGCGCCCGCGCGA
>DAHWKH010000156.1 GCA_027343725.1 Acidiferrobacteraceae bacterium | reverse complement strand
TGCCGCCCGCTCGCACGCGACGCGATCGCGGTAGCGCCACAGGGCCGCGCCGCCCGGGAGCGGGAGGATCTGCCGGTGGGTGCGCGGGACATAGGCCAGGGCCGCGATCAAGTCCGCACAGCGAGCCGCGCTCGGCGCGGCCACCCCGTGGGCGCGCAGGAACGCCCGCAGGACCAGCGGCTGCACGGCTTGTTCGAGCGCCAGGAAGCGCGGGATGGAAAGCCGCCCTTGCGGATCGCGGCACGCGCCGAGATCGCGCTCGACATAGCGCTCGAGGGCGTCCTGGGCGGCGCGCAGGTGGCTTGCCGCGCGCGCGAGGGCCTCATGACCCTGGGGCCAACGCCGCGCCACCGTGGGCCATACGACATGGCGCACGTAGTTGCGCGCAAAGCGCACATCGCGGTTGCTCGGATCCTCGATCGGCGTCATCCCCTGGGATGCGGCATAGTCGGCGAGCGCCTGCCGGCTGGTCCCGAGAAGCGGGCGCACGAGGCGCCCCGGCCCGAAAGGGGTGCTGGCGCGCATGCCGGCCGCGCCGGCAAGCCCCGCGCCTCGCAGGAGTTGGAGAAGAAGGGTTTCGGCCTGGTCGTTGCCGTGATGCGCCGTCAGCAGGACCTCGCCCGGGGACAGCGCGCGCGCAAACGCCCGATAGCGGGCGGCGCGCGCCGCGGCCTCGATCCCCTCGCCGGCCGGTTCCACCCGCACCGGGTGCAACGTGATCGGCACGCCGAAGGCGCGCGCGGCCTCTTGCACCCGTTCCGCCCAGCGCCCTGAGTCCGCGTGCAGGCCGTGATCCACGTGCACGGCGCGCAGAGGGCGTCCCGTGCGCGCGAGCGCATGCAGCAAGACCAGGGAATCGAGACCGCCACTCACCGCCACCACCAGCGCCTCCTGGGCGCCGACCCCGAGGCGCGCGAGTTCCGCCAAAAGCCAGTCTTGCGAAAACTCAGCGCTCCTCAAACTGTCCATACTCGCGCAGCCGCAACTGGCGGCGCGCCACGAGATCCGTGATCGGCAGCGTCATGAGGTCGGTGAGTGCCGCGATGAGCGCATCCTTCACGGAGGCGGCGGTCGCGTCGTAATCCCGGTGCGCGCCGCCCAAGGGTTCCGGCACGACCTCATCCACGAGCGCCAGGCGCTTCAGGCTCTCCGCGGTGATGCCCAGGGACTCCGCGGCCTGGGCGGCCTTGTCGGCGCTCTTCCAGAGGATCGAGGCGCACCCCTCGGGGCTGATCACCGAATAGGTGGCGTACTGCAACATCAGCATGCGGTCGCAGACGCCGATCGCGAGCGCGCCGCCCGAGCCCCCCTCGCCGATCACGATGCTCGCGATCGGCGTGCGCAACGCGGCCATGACATAAAGGTTGCGGGCGATGGCCTCGCTCTGGCCGCGCTCCTCGGCCCCCACCCCCGGGTAGGCCCCCATGGTATCGATCAGGGTGACGACCGGCATATGAAACCGCTCGGCGAGCCGCATCACCTTCAGGGCCTTGCGATACCCCTCGGGGCGCGGCATCCCGAAATTGCGCCGCACCTTCTCGCGGGTGTCGCGCCCCTTCTGGTGGCCGATCAGGGCCACCGGCAGCTCGCCCAAACGCCCGATGCCGGCCACGATCGCGGGGTCGTCGGCGTACGCGCGGTCCCCGTGCAGCTCCTCGAAATCGGTCATGATGCGCTGCACGTAGTCGAGGGTATAGGGCCGCTGGGGGTGGCGCGCGAGCTGCGAGACCTGCCAGGCCGTGAGCGACGAGAAAATCGACTGCGTCAGCCGGTGGCTCTTGGCGCGCAGCCGGCTGATCTCCTCGTTGATGTTGACGCCCGAGCTCGAATCGAGAAAGCGCAACGCCTCGATCTTGGCCTCGAGGTCCGCGATCGACTGTTCGAAATCGAGATAATTTTGATTCATCCTTTACCCGTCGTACACGATCTGAACCCGCTCGGGACCCGCGAGCGCCGCCAACTGACGCAAAATGCCTTCGTCGGGCGTCACGCGCCAATCCTCCCCCAATACGACATCCCCCTCGGCCTCCGGGCGCCGGCAATGCACGACCACCGGGCATTTACCGGAGCGCACCGGATGCAGGATGGCCTTCAACTGATCGACAAACCGTTCCGGGCCGATCTCCGCGTCCTTGGTATCGACGTCGATCACGAGCCGCTTCGCAAACGCCGCGCGCACCTCATCGATAGTATAAAGCGTATCGGCCGTCATCTTGAAGCCGCCGGAGTAATCATCCACGCTCACGCTGCCCTTGACCACCAGCAACGCGTCCTTCACGATCCGCTCGCGATAGCGTTGATAGATCTCCCCGAACATCACGAGATCGATGCGCCCAGTCTTGTCGTCCAGGGTCACGAACGCCATCCGATCCCCGCGCCGCGTATGCAGCACGCGGATGCCCACCACCAAGCCCCCCACCATCACCACCGCCTCATCGCTCGGCTTCAGATCGGCGATGGTGGTGCGTGTGATCTCCTTCAATTCGCGCGCGTAGCGATCGACCGGGTGACCCGTCAAATAGAGCCCCAGGGTCTCCTTCTCGCCGTCGAGCTGACGTTCGCTGGGCCACGGCTCGACGTCGGCGAACGCCGGGGTGATCGGCTGCGCGCCGTTGCCGAACAGATCGTCCTGGCCGACGGCGGCGTCGCGCACGTGGCGCTCGGCGGCGATCAACGCATCGTCGATCGAGGCCACCATCGCGGCGCGGTGCGGGCCGAGGGCATCGCAGGCGCCCGCCGAGATGAGGCATTCGAGCGCCCGGCGGTTCACGCGCTTGACATCCACCCGCCGGCAGAGGTCGAAAAGATCCGCGAACGGCCCGCTTGCGCGCGCGCCGAGAACCGCGTCCACCGCGCCTTCCCCGAGGCCCTTGATGGCGCCCAAGCCGTACAGGATCGTGCGCCCATCGACGGCCACGAATTCATAGCCGCAACGATTCACGTCCGGCGGCTCCACGGTGATCCCAAGTTCGCGACACTCGGCGATCATGGTGACGACCTTATCCGTCTTGTCCATATCCGCCGACAGGACGCCGGCCATGAAGGCCGCCGGATGGTGCGCCTTGAGCCAGGCCGTTTGATACGACAACAGCGCGTAGGCCGCCGAATGCGAGCGGTTGAAGCCGTAACCTGCGAATTTCTCGATCAGGTTGAAGATGTCGTTGGCGAGCTTCTCGCTGTAGCCGCGGGCCTTCGCGCCGGCGACGAACCCCGAACGCTGCTTGGCCATTTCCTCGGGTTTTTTCTTGCCCATCGCGCGCCGCAACAGGTCCGCCTTCCCGAGGCTGTATCCGGCCAGGACCTGGGCGATCTGCATCACCTGCTCCTGGTATAGGATGACCCCGTAGGTCGGCTTCAGTATCGGCGCCAGGACCTCGTGGGGGTATTCGATGCGGGCGCGGCCGTGCTTGCGGTTGATGAAATCGTCCACCATGCCGGACTGCAGCGGGCCCGGCCGGAACAGCGCCACGAGCGCCACGATCTCCTCGAAATTGTCGGGCTTCAGGCGCAGGATCAGGTCCTTCATGCCGCGCGATTCGAGCTGGAAGAGCGCGGTCGTGCGGCACGATTTCAGGAGGTCGTAGGCGGCTGGGTCGTCGACCCGCAGGCTCCCCATCACCAAGGGGGGCTCATGGCGCGCGGCGCGTTCGGCATCGATGGTCTTCACCGCCTTGGCGATGATGGTGAGCGTGCGCAGGCCCAGAAAGTCGAACTTGACGAGGCCCAGCGCCTCGACGTCGTCCTTGTCGAGCTGGGTCACGAACGCGCCCCCGCCCTCTTCACAGTAAAGCGGCATGAAGTCGGTGAGCGCGCTCGGCGCGATCACCACGCCGCCGGCGTGCTTTCCGGCGTTGCGCGCGAGCCCCTCGAGC
>DAHWKH010000132.1 GCA_027343725.1 Acidiferrobacteraceae bacterium | reverse complement strand
GCTGAAGTCGATATTGTCGCGCGCCGTCACCCGCGCGAGCCGGCGCAGGACGCGCCGACGCCGCGCGCGCTCGTGCGCCAATCCTTGCTCGAAGTCCGCCACCGCGCGCCGTGCCGCCTGCGCAAGCGCCAGCGCGTCCGTATTGCCCTGCGCGCGGGCCACGATCTGATCGAGGCGGTGATGCAAGGCGCTCACCAGCGAGGCCCGGCGCGCGCCATGCTGAAGCAAGTCGTCCTGGATGAACGGGTTGCGGGTCACCACCCACATATCCCCGAGGACCTCGAACAGCATGCGCGCCGAACGCCCCGTGACGCGCGCGCCGCGCAGCCTGTCCAACACCTCCCACATCTCCGCGCCGAGAAACCGGATGACGATCTCGCGGTCGGAAAACGAGGTGTAGTTGTAGGGAATTTCGCGGATCCGGGCGCTCTGGGATGCGGTCATGCGACGATCTGAGCCTTAGGCCATGGTATCCGCCCTATTCTACCATGGGCCGGCCGCGCTTTAAGGTGCGCGCCTCTGACCCGCCGGCAGGAGGAGATCGCGCTCCCGCAGGAAGCGCATGACCGCATTGCGCGCGCCCGCGACGTCGATATGCGCCGCCGGGATCCGCATATCGGGCGCAAGCGGCTTCTCGTATGGGTCATCGACCCCGGTAAACTCGTCCAGGTCCCCGTGCAGGGCACGCGCGTAATGCCCCTTCGGATCGCGCGCCATACACACCGCAAACGGCGTGTCCATGTGAATCTCGACATAGGCGCCGCCGGCCTCCTCGATGAGCGCCCGGGCCTCGGCGCGGGCATCGCGATAGGGCGACACCGCCGCCACAACCGCGATCCCCTGGTGGCGCACGATGAGACCTGCGGCAAACCCGATCCGGCAGACGTTGGCGTGACGGTCGCGGCGGCTGAAACCGGCGCCGTGCGACAGGAAGCGGCGCACCACGTCCCCGTCGAGGAGCGTCACGAGCCGCTGATCGCACCGCCCGAGCTCCTCGGCGACGGCCTCGCTCAACGTACTCTTGCCGCTGCCCGGGAGACCCGTAAACCACAGGGCGAGTCCGCCGCCACCCGTTTCCAAAAACCCCCCGCTCCGATCTCGTCGCATAGGAATGATGATCTGTTCGTGGTCCGTGAGAGACCTTAAGCTTTACAGCCGGACGGGCGGAAGGCAATCCCGGAAATCCGCCTAGAACACGATCTGCCCGCCGATGCCCCCGCCCAACCGGGCGCTGCCGCTCGACAACCCCTTATCGACGTATACCTGGATTCCGCTGCCCGCCACCGTCACGTTGTAGTTCCAGGCCACGATCGCGTCCCGCGGCCCCGGGTAGCCCGGTTGTTCGGATTGTTCGCCGGACACCATCACGGTGAAGACATTGTGCAGATTGGCCGCCGCGCTGACTCCGGCATCGAAGGTCGCGATGTTCCGTAAGCGCTCGCCCGGAGGGCTGCCCACGAAACGATAGCCCACGTGAGCGAAAGGAAAGACGTCGCGACCGATGGTGGTGTTGAGACCCAGGCCGAACTCGTAATCGTTCTGGCCGGTTCCGAGACCTTTCCGGGCCGAGGCCGTGCCGAACTTGACCTTGGCGTACGGCACGATACCGGGCGTCAGGGTGTAATGTGCGGCCAGCCAAATGTCGCCCAATCCGCTCGGATTCGTCGTCTTCTGGTTCGTCGAGTGCGCCGACACGGTCCCGTTTGTCAGCTTCGTACCCGCGGGCAAATGGGTTACGGCGATATAGGGGACCGTCAGCTTCATCCGTACATTGGGATTCTGGTATTGTAGAAATGTGGGATCGTAGAAGATGCCGATCGTGTGCGCTGTTCCATAGCGCCCTTGGTAGTCCGAAGGGATATTACCCAAGGTCCAGTGAGCGCTTGCCCCCCAGGCCGCCTGACAGGCCAATATCCAAAACGCCGCCGAGGCGCGCCAACGCATCGTCATCCCATCCTCCTCTTGTGAATGTCGCAGTCATGCCATCCAGGCCCCTCCGGGCTCGGGCATCAGTATAAAGGGTGAAGCGCGGCGCTGTCGCGGCCGCTGTGGAGAGAAATCCCTCGGGGGCGCACGCCCCCGAGGGATGCGCTGAGCGCTAGCGCCCCATCATGCTCGGGCGTTGGATCTGCGGGCGGGTTATGGTCGGCCGCGTAATGCTCGGCCGCGTAATGCTCGGCCGGGTCACATGCGGGCGCATAGCCATCGCCGACTGCGCGGTCACGTTGCCCGGCACAGCCGGCGTTGCCGGCGTACCGCCCGTCCCTGGGACCGCCGGGGTCGCCGCGTTGGCCGCTCCGTTGGCCGCTCCGTTGGCCTGCGTGGAACCTCCCGCCGAGCCCTGGGCCATCGCTGACTGCGCGGTCGGGTTGCCCGGCACAGCCGGAGTCGCCGGGGTGCCGTCCGTCCCTGGAACGGCTGGGGTCGCTGCGTTGGCTGCTCCGTTGGCCGATCCGCTGGCCTGCACGGAGCCCCCCGCCGAGCCCTGTCCGCTCACCGAAAGGGTCGTGTTCGCGGCCCAACTCGCGCCCGCAAGCCCCAAACCCGTCACGAACAGGGCCGCGGCCCATTGCTGTCTTGTCATCATGATCTGTCTCCTGTTTTTCCGGGAAAACGCTCACTGCCTGAGCTGTTCCCATTTTAGTGGGATATTTTCCCACGTCAATGGGATGCGGGATATTTTCCCACAAAGCGGGTTGTGCCATACTTGGCGACGAGGTGCTATGACCCTGACTCTCGATCAGACCCTGCAGCGCTTGATGCGACCGCTCGTGCGCTACCTGATCACGCAAGGCGTGACGTGGGGGGCGTTTGCGAGCCTTGTGAAATCGGTCTACATCGAGGAGGCGGTGGCCCATGCACAGCCACGGGTCCCGAGCGACAGCGAGGTCAGTCTCTTGACGGGGATCCACCGCAAGGATGTGCGACGCTTGCGTGACCAGGACGCGGGCCCGGCGCCCAACCTCGAGCGCCATGCCCACGTCGCCGCCCAGCTGATCGCCGCCTGGGCCTCATCGCCCGAGGCGCGCGATGCCCACGGCGCCTTAAAGCCTTTGCCGATCCACAGCGCGACCGAGCTCAGCTTCGATGGCCTGACGCGGCATGTGAAGGCCGATATGCGCCCGCGCGCGATTCTGGATGCCCTCGTGCGCGCGCGCGCCGTCACCCTGGACGACAACCGGCGGGTCCACCTCGTGCGCAGCGCCTATGTGCCGGACAGTCCGGCCGACAAGCTCGCCTTCCTGGCGCTCAATGTCGGTGATCACCTCGCGAGCGCCTTGCACAACCTGAGCGAGGAGCCGCCCTTCCTGGAACGCGCCCTGTATCTCGACGCCTTGAACCCCGAGACGATACAGGGCGTGCGTCCCGACATCGACGCGGCCGCGGACGCCCTCCTGCAGGACTTCCACCGGCGACTCAGCCCGCACGAGCGCCCTGTGACCGATCCCGGCGTGCGCCGCGTGCGCCTGGGCGTCTACTACTACGAAGACACGCCGCTTTCAGCCCCCGAGGATTCCCATGAAGATATGTGATGGACGCCGCCGATGGTTCGCGGCCGCCTGCCTCATCCTGCTCACGGCCTTCAGCCCGCCGCGTGGCGGCATCGGCGGCACGGGGCGGGCGCGCGGCGGCGTCGGGGGAACCGGGGTCGCGGCCATCGGGGTCATTCAGCGCTTCGGCAGCATCTACGTGAACGGGCGCGAATACCTCCTGCGCACGGCGACGCGCTACCGCGTCGACGGCCGCGCCGCGCCTTTGGGCGCCCTCCATCGCGGCGATACCGTGTTCGTTACGGCGCGCGTGCGCGCGGGGGTTGCGGTGGCGGTGAGCGTGCACGTGCAACACGCCCTCATCGGGGTCGTGACGCGCGTCTCGGACAACGGACAGCGCCTGCGCGTCCTCGGCCAGACGGTGCTCGTGCCGCGCGCCGTGCGCGCCCGGATCCGCGTGGGGATGCGCGTCGCCGTGAGCGGCTTCTCCCTCGGCCGGGGGCGCTGGCGGGCAAGCCGCCTGCATCGCCTGCCGACGCGGGCGCGCTTCCTGATCCGCGGGCGCGTCGAGCACGTCGCGCGCCACACCCTGAGGCTCGACGGACGCCGTTTCCGCTACGCCGGACCCGACCGAAGGGCGCAAGTGGGCGCCTATGTCGTCGCCCGCGGGCGGGCGCGCGGCGGGCATCCGGTCATCACCTCACTGCGCCGTGCCCTCTCGCTCCAAACGCTCCCGGTGCCGGTCGCCTTTGTCTCAGGCTACCTCCACCGGCGGGCCGGGCACTGGTATTTCCAGGGTGTGCGTTTACAAGACGTGCGGGCCGCGCCGCGTTCGCAGGCGGCGTTCTTCGTCGTGCGCCACCCGGCGCCCGGACGCTTCGCCCTCACCCGCATCCGGACATCCATTTCGCTTATGCACTACGGTCTCAATGGGTCTTTGCGCGCAGGCCCCGCGCGCCCGCTTCTCAACAGCGCCCGGCATCGCCGCCCGACACCACCGCAGCGCCCCGCGTTCGCCCGCCCGCCGATCATGCGTCCGGCCCGGCCCGAGTTCATGCGCCCCGAGCCGCCCATGCACTGAAAAAGGGGCTTAGCGTTTGCGAAGACGGCTCGTGATGCCGTAGAGGATCGCGCCGATCACCGCAGCCACGGCGCACTCCTCGGTGAGCCGCAGCCAGGCGATCTGACGCGGCACCGGAAAGACGGCCGCGGGCGGCGCCCACGGAAAGCCATAGGCGATCGGCGCGTGCAGACGGAAGCCTTCGAAGTTCGTCCAGACCTCGCGCCAGGGCGGGTAGAGACACAGCGCCGCCCAGGTGCATGCGACCAGTGCGAGGATCACGCCCTGCAGGCGCGTGCGGCGCCCCTGCGCGGGGCGCTTCGATGCGCGCGCGCGTCCCCTCGCCCCCGCCGCCTGCGAGCCCGATGAACGGCCCTGTCGCATGCCCCGTCCCTTTGCGTCTCCCGCCATTCTCCGTCCGCCTGGTCGTGTCCCGGTCCCGCGATCGATGCTATCCTCGGGGGCCAGCTGCCACCGCGGCACCAGTGTAGCGAGGCAGGCGGCACCCCTCAAGCGAGACTCCGGGGTCGCTTGCGGAGTGTGTCCATGATCGGAGACGATCACCACGACAGTCAGCCGGACATCGCCGCGCGGCTCGAGCGCCTGCCGTGGTCACGATTCCATCGCCGCGCGGTCTTCGCGCTCGGCATCACCTGGATACTCGATGGACTCGAGGTGACGCTCGTCGGGGCGCTCGCACCGCTACTGACGCGCCCCGCAGCACTCGCCCTCACGGCGCGCGCCGTCGGGCTTCTGGCGAGCAGCTATCTCGCGGGCGCGGTCTTGGGCAGTCTCGTGTTCGGCCATCTCGCCGACCGGTCCGGACGCAAACGCCTCTTCACCGTGACATTGGTCCTCTATATCGCAGCGACCGCCGCCTCGGGGCTTGCGTGGAATTTTGCAAGCCTGGCGCTGTTCCGTTTCCTGACCGGGGCCGGGATCGGGGGCGAATACAGCGCCATCAATTCCGCGATCCAGGAACTGGTACCGGCCGAGCGGCGCGGGCGCGTCGACCTCATAGTCAACGGCAGCTTCTGGCTCGGGGCCGCGGCCGCCGCCGGTCTCAATGTGGTCTTGCTCGCCCCGGGATGGCTGCCGGTCTCCTGGGCCTGGCGCCTGGCCTTCCTGCTCGGGGCGGCTTTGGGGCTCATCGCGCTGCTTCTGCGTCGCCACATCCCGGAAAGCCCGCGCTGGCTTCAGGCGCGCGGGCGCCTGCGGGAGGCGCAGGCGGCCATGAGCGCGATCGAGGCCGCGGCATCGGGACTACACCCTTCGACCGCCGGCGAAGGATATGCACGAAGCGCCGGGCGCCCTTCCGTGGGCCTTGCGGCCACCTTACGCGTGATCCTCTGCCAGTATCCCCGCCGCGCGCTCCTGGGCGGCGTCCTGATGACCGCGCAGGCCTTTTTCTATAACGCCTTCTTCTTCACCTACGCGCTCGTGCTCGTGCGTTTCTTAGGCGTGCGCGCGACCCACGTCGGTTTTTATCTGTGGCCGTTCGCGCTCAGCAATTTTCTTGGGGCCGCGAGCCTCGCGCGGTTCTTCGATACCATCGGGCGGCGCGCGATGATGGTCGCGACCTACGGCCTGTCCGGGCTTTTGATGATCGCCGCGGCCTGGATGTTCCGCGTCCAGGCGCTGAACGGGTTCACGCAAACGCTCGCCTGGGCGGGCATTTTCTTTTTCGCTTCGGCGGGCGCAAGCGGCGCCTATCTCACGGTCAGCGAGAGCTTCCCGATCGAGGTCCGGGCCCGCGCGATCGGGCTCTTTTACGCCTTCGGCACGGCCGTGGGCGGCGTTCTGGCACCGGCCTTGTTCACGACCTTGATCGCAAGCGGCTCGCGCACGCGGGTCTTCTACGGTTATCTGTTGGCCGCGGTCCTCATGCTGATCGCAGCCGGCGTCGAGGGCGTCTTGGGGTTTGCGGCCGAACGCCGGCCCCTCGAGGCCCTGACCGCGCCGCTCACCGCGCCCCCTCCCCGCCCCACATCCGACACCCCGGTGAATCGAGACTCTTAGATCCCGGGATCCGGGATTGTCCCCTCACGCGGCGAAAGCGCGCGTGCTAAGACAGGGTCTTGCGACAGGGAGACCCGCCATGGCCAAAACCGCTGCGTCCTCACACGATCTCATCGTGCGCCCCCTC
>DAHWKH010000129.1 GCA_027343725.1 Acidiferrobacteraceae bacterium | reverse complement strand
CCTGACGCTCGCGCTCGAGCGCCGCCTGCCGACCCGCCTCCCGTGGGGGGGTCTGCTGCTGGCGACCGGGACCCCGAGGACGCGCGGCGAACGCCCCCGACCCGGCGCGGACGCCGGGCCCCGGGGCCCTGGTGAGGGGCGCTAGGCGCCGTCAGGCCCTTCGCGTCACCGCGGGGGTGGGGGCGTGTCGTTGCCCGGGAGCACCCGCAGCCAGCCGCCGGGGCAATTGGGCACCTGCGGGTAATACCCCTGGGGGTTCCGGCAGTAGAAGTAGACCGTGGGCGGCGGGGGCGCCTCGTATTCGCGCCGGATGATGACGCGCCGGCGCGGGTAATACCGCGGGTAATACTGAAAACCGAACCACAACGGGAAAAAGTCGTCGCCCCCTTCGTCATCGCCTTCGTCATCACCCTCGTCATCGACAGCCAAGGTTCGCGCCTGGGCGGCTCGCGGAATCTGGATACCCTGCGCGACCGCCGTCGAGCGCACCGCCAACAGTGCCAAGCTCGTGGCTAGTACCCATATCGGGAGTCCGGGAATCTTCATCATCAGAATCCTCTCAGCAGATGGCCTTAGCATAATCCATTTCCCCCCGCCCGCGCTCCCCCCGCCCGCGGGGACACCGGCACCTTCCACGCCGGATTTGACTTCCGGGAGCCGATGCCTATGATCGCCTCATGCAAGGATCAGCGACCGATTCCCGCCCTATCGGCCCCACGCGTCTATGAGCACCCCTCCGTCCCCTAGGCGCCGTTACGGGCGTCTCGTTCTCGCGGTGTTATTCGGGTTCGCTCTCTACCCCTTGAGCCCCTATACCGCTCCGCTCTTCATGGGCGCGGTCTTGTGCGCGGTCGGCTGGCACGCCCAGCGGCGGCTCGAAAACGCCTTCCATGTCCCACGTGTGTGGGCCGCCCTGTTGCACGCGTTGGCGTGGCTTGCCGTGATCGCGCTGCCGACGTGGCTCATCATCAGTACCCTCATCACCAATTTGAGCCCGATGGTGGCGCGCTGGCGCAGCGGCAAGCCGCTCGTGACCGTCCCGCCGCGCGTCGCCCACACGCCGGTGATCGGGCACTGGCTCGCAAGCCGGCTCCATCGCCTGAACGGTAACGTCCTCATCCACTACCTCGGTCATCACTCCGACCTCATTCGCTCGAGCCTCACGCACGTGTGGGTGTTCCTGTTCCACATCCTAATCGCCTCGTTCGTGGTGTTCTCGCTCGCCCTGAAGGGCGAGACCGTCGCCGCCGAGATCAACGCGCTCTCGCAATCGCTGTGGGGCCCGCGCGGCAGCCAGGTGCTGGCGCTCGCCGAACGCTCGGCGCGCAGCGTCATGATCGGCATCATCGGTGTCGGTGTGGTCGAGGGCGTCCTGATCGGCGGCAGTTACGGACTGGCCGGCATGCCGATGTGGCCAAGCTGGCTGGTCGCGACCGTGCTGTTGTCGGCAATCCCGTTCGGGGCCGGGGCGATCCTCGCGATCGTGTGCGGCTGGCTCATGTTGACCGGGCACTTCTTCGCCGGGCTTCTGACGGCGATCTGGGGCATTGCCGTCATCACCGGCGCGGATCTCGCCTTGCGCCCGCTCGTCACCGGCAAGGAGAGCTCGGTGCCCTTCATCGGCCTTTTGCTCAGCATCCTCGGGGGCGCCAAGGTCTTCGGGCTGGTGGGCGTCATCGCCGGGCCTTTCCTGCTCATGCTCGCGACCTCGCTCTGGCAGGCCTGGCTGCGCGAGCCCCTGCCCCCGCCTAGCGCGTAAGCGCCCCCCGCCAGCTCGGCGTCAAGACGAAGCGCAGGTGGCCGTGCGCCGTCCGCAGGGCCTCGTAGACCCCTTCCGGATCGGGCCCGCGGGCGAAGAGAAAGCCGAGATAACTCGCGCCTTCCGGCAAGGGGACGAGTTCCTGGCCTTCGTGGGCGTCGATCACGAGCTCCACGATCCCGGGGACGCGCTCGGCCGCCATCACGCCCTCCACGCGCTTCAAAAACCCAAGCCCCGGGATCGGGATCATGAGAACGCCCGCGGCCCCGCTCGCGCGCTTCAAGGCGAGCGGCAGGCCGAGCGCGTGGCGCACGACGATGTCTTCGAGCGAGCGGCCGCTGCCGAAGCGCAAAAGCCGACCGCACAGGCCGCCGATGGTGCGCGACGCGATCTCGATGACCCAGACGCCGTCTGCGTTGATCCGGCACTCCGCGTGGATCGGGCCCTCGGTGAGCCCGTAGGCGCGCGCGCCGCGCGCGACCTCGCGCCGCACGGCCTCCTGGGTCGCGTCGTCGAGTCGCGAGGGGGTCACGTAGTAGGTCTCTTCGAAGAACGGGCCGTCGAGCGGCTCGGGCTTGTCGAAGAGCGCGAGCGTGCGCAGGCGACCGCCCACGAGAAGCCCCTCGAGCGCCACCTCGATCCCCGGGATGAATCGCTCCACGAGCGCGCGATCACCGCCCTCGCCCGGAGTCGCTCCGAGGATCGCCGCCAGGCGCGTAAGCCCCCGCCGCAACGCCGCCTCGTCATCGACCCGCATGACGCCGCGGCTCCCTGAGAGCGCGACCGGTTTCAGGACCAGGGGATAGGGGAGCGCAGCAAGCCCGGGCTGGCGGGCATCGAGCGCCAGCACCTGGTGCCAGGGGACGCGCACGCGCGCGCCGGCGAGCGCTGCGCGCGCCAAGTCCTTGCGCCGGGCGATCGCGACCGCCCGCGGCGCGTTGGCGCGCAGCCCCAAGAGGGGCGCGAGTGCGCCTGCGATCTCGGTGCCGCGATCATCGAGCCCGAGAATCGCCCGGAATGCGCCCGCGCGCCGCGCCTCCTCGGTGAGGAGGCGCCGGCAGGCCTCGAGATCGGAAAACGGCAGGGCCAGCCCCGGCAGATCGGAGCGCACCAGCGCCGAGGATCCCTCGCTCGCCAGCACCACGTCCGCATGCTCGGCGGCCGCGGCCAAAAACGGCGCCGTCCGGTAACTCCCGAACGGCGCGATGACCAGGAGTCGCGGCCGTTTTAGGCCCCGCACCCGCCGCCGCCGCAGCCCCCGCACGCCCCGCCGCCGCCCGACCGGGCGAACACGTTGCGAAACAGAAAGCGCGGCTCGCCGTCTTCCGTGTAATCGATCTCGGCGCCCTCGAGGTAAGACAGCGCGATCGGGTCGACGAAGATACTGACGCCCTCGGCCTGCCATACGGCATCGCGTTCACCCTGACCCTCGGCCATGCTCATGCCGTAGGTGAGTCCGCTGCAGCCGCCGCCTGATACGTAGACGCGGATTCCCGCGACCCCGTCGCCCGCGGCCTGGGCGACGATCTGCGCGAGCTTTTGGCGCGCGGGCTCGCTGACCGCGATTTCCGTGTCCAGACGCGCAGGAAAAGCGCTCTGGGCGTCCGCTACCATCTGTTCTTGGGGCATGCGCACACTCTCCACGTCAAAGCGCCCAGTATAGCGCGCCGCGCGCACGCCCGTAAGATACCTTCCGCCGCGACAGGCCGGCGCGTATACTCGGGCTTTTCCTCAGTGGGAAAGGAGCCGGTCGTGCGCATGGTGCAATGTCGGATCTTGAAACGCAGCGCCCAGGGGCTCGATCGCCCGCCGTATCCCGGGCCGATCGGGCAACGCATTTATGAAGAGGTCTCGCGCGATGCTTGGCTTGCATGGCTCGATCAGCTCTCGGTCGTGATGAATGACCACCACTTGAGCTCGGCCGATCCCAGCGCCCAGCAGGACATCGAGGCCATGATGCAGGCCTACTTCTTCGAAGGTCAGACCCCCGTCGTACGGGCCGCCGGCAGCAAAAAATAGGGTGGCCGCAAAGGGAACGGGCCCTTGCGCCCGTTCCGGACCATCCGGATCACACCGACTCGGAGTTCACCCGCGGCGCCATGGAAATGGGGAGGACGGCCGCGCTCGGCATGTCGTCGACCACATGGTAATCGGCCACGATCCGATCGAAGGCCACCGGACCGAACCGGCGGTCCGTGAAGGCGATCTGCGCCGGGTGTTGCCGGAATCCCGCGACCGCGGCCGCCGACACCAGGCGCACGAGCCAGCAATGACGGTAGCGGGTGCTCTTCTCGACGACGCTTCCGGCGCGCACGGCGCGCACCCCGGGGATGCCGGAGAACACGCGCTGCCCTTCCATCATCAAGAGGCGTAACTGGTCCTCGCTGAGATCGGGCGCGTTGTAGACCACGACGCGTTCGACATCGAGCCACGGCCGGCAGCGCGTCAGCACCTCCGCGGCCCGGCCCGCCGAACCCCAAGCCCTGAGGCGCGGTTCGACTTCGGACATGACGGCCTCGCGGATGCCGGCCTGCAAATGGCTGTAGCCGGCGCTCCGGTTCCGGCGCACGTTGTCCCGAAGCCGGCCGCCCGCGGCATCGTTCAGCCCGGCGCGATAGTGGATCTTGGCCACACCCAGCATGATCAGCTTGCGGCATTGCTGGTCGTTCAGCCCCGTGCCCCCATGGATGACAAGCGGCATCTTGAGCGCGGCGTTGATCTCCTTGAGGCGCCCCCAGTCGAGCTTGAACTTCTCGCGCGCGCGCCCGTAAGCCGTGCCGATCGACACCGCCAGGCAATCGACCCCGGTGCGTTCCACGAAGCCCTTGGCCTCGGCGACCGTCGTGTAGCGCGCGGCATCCCGGGTCCCGTCCTCGTCGGAGTCGGCGTCCGGCACGTAACCGAGCTCGCCCTCGACCGGCACGCCGCAGGCGTGCGCCATGTCGACCACCGCGCGCGTCTGCTCCATGTTCCGCGACAGCGATTCCCGCCCGGATGCCACCATGATGCTGTTCGCGCCCATACGGATCGCACGGACCGCCGAGGTGACGCTCGTGCCCCCGTCCCAATGCACGGCCACCGGCACACTCGCCTGGCGCGCCGCCATCTCCACCGCCGCCAGCACCCAGTCGCGATCCGACTCTGCCCAGACCGTCTCCGTCACGCTCAGAACGACGGGCGCGCGCGCCGACTCGGCCGCCGCCAGGATCGCCGGCAGGAAGTCGAGCCCCACGAGATCGAACGCGCCCACGGCGTAACCGTTCTCATAGGCGTGAAGCAGCATATCTTTCATATTGACGAGCGGCATGCCCACAACCCTCATGATGTGATCGCAGCGCCGGTATCCGACCGAGCGCCTCAGCTCATCTCCGGGGCCCCCGCCCCGAGCCCCGCGCACCCCGAACCCCGCGGCTGCCGGATCGCGGCGCCAGCGGATCCCGCGGCCCGTTGTCTTCGCCAAGCCCGAGTGCCAAAGCCGCGCGATACGCCTTAGCTATCGACCCACAACGAGTAGTCCGCTTTCAGGAACTCCTCGTAGGGCAGGTAGTGCGAGGAGTCCGACGAAAACCCGAGACTCACCATGCCATTGACGATATTGACGGTGCCCGTATGGAGATGAAACCGACTCTCGGACGCGCGCAAGGTCTTCATGGTGTCCCAGATATCGCGGATACGCTCCGCCGGAATCAGGGCGTGCTCCGGATAGGGGCACTTGGGATAGGCGAGACAGATATCCGGATTGATCAGCTCGTTCATCGCGAGCAGGCGGTAACGAAACGGGTCGTCCCGAACCCATACGACCGCCTGGCTGCTGGAGAAATGCAACATGACGTGATACACGCCGCGCACCAGGATCAGCTCCTCCATCACGCCGATGACGGTATCGAGATGCGCGTCCATCTTGCTCGCGATGCGGGCCGCCGGGCCGTCCGTCAGACCGTCGTCACGCAAGCGCCCGGCATCGAGGCGGCGTACCCGGCGCGGGTCCTCGTACAGCGCATCGGCCTGCGGCAAATCCCGCAGGGCGAAATCCGCGCCCACAAACCCCAGCACGCGCCCGTCGGCGGCGCGCACGAACTGCATCGCGGTCAGGGACGGGCGCAGGGCGCGCAGGCTGATATAGGCCGTCGACAGAACAAAATCGGCGGCCTGCATCCCCGCCCCCAGCGCCCCCCACTGCTGGTCGTGCTGGGCGCGGCTGTTGGCCACGGCGTCCCGTTCGAACATCGCCTCGCGCGTGTACGGCCGGTCCGATCGATCACGGCCGAAGTGTTCGGCGAGCAACCCGTCGCGGCTCATGTTGGCCGTGACCTGCTTGCCTTCCTCGTCCAGGACGTAGAGGAACTTACAGTCGGGTATCCCGGGAAACGCCGCTTCCAGCGCCGCCTCCAAAGCCGCGCGCTGACCCCAGACCGAGGCGCACCGATCGGCAAGCGCGCGCAACGGCCGATAGAGCTTCCGCGTCAGCATCTCCCGCTGTTGCGCGACGGTTCCATACAACGACTCATTGACACCCTGGCTCGCCATGCTCGTCCTCGCCAATCCGGTCATTTACGCCCGCGCGCGCTATCCGCGCGCCAGGGAATCGGGAACCCCGGCACGGACGCTTGCACCGACACACGGTTGAATCCGGCAAAGGGCACGCACCGCCTCTCCACACCACGGAACACGTCCCCCTCGTCATCGATCGGTAACGGACGGGGCCGCGCACGCGACCCCGACGGAAGACGAAGGCCGTTGCAGCACCCCGGGACAGGGCCCTCTCGGCACGGCGTCGCGCCGTTGTCGACCTGAAGCCGCTGTCGACTGCGAGTGTAGCATGGCGCCCCATTCGCCACCACACGAGACACGTTCACCCCGCCCGCGGACACGGCCTCACGGGACGTCGCCAACACCCAGCCGATGCCCGCCGCGGTCACGGCCCGGACGCGACATCCGGCATCGCATCCCAGGTGCGCCCGCGATAGCGCCGGCCGTTGTCCGTTTTCGAACGCCTCCGGCCGTCCGGGCCCCACGTCCCCCACTGCTTAAAAAAGAACGCGACCCCGGCTGCGTCACACTGCCGCTTGATGTCGTCCACCCATTCCGGTTTCATCGGCCGCGCCTTGGCTCCGGATTCCCCGCCGACGATCGCCCAATGCACGCCTGTCAGGTCCATGTCTCCCAGGGGTTGGAGCAGAGGCTCGATCGACAGGAAGCGCACGCCCGATGCAATCGCGCGCAACACGGCGATTCTCGGGACGCCATGGCTCCTGTCTTCGACCGAAACGCCGAGCCAGACGTTCGCCGGAACATCGACACCCGCACAAAACCGGGCCATGCGCACCGCGCGCTTCGTGAGGATCTGAAACGTGTGTTGCGGGGCGCGTTCCATGATCGCGAAAACCTCTCGGATAGAGGCGAACGGGACATCCTCGTGGAATAGATCTGACATCGAGTTGACGAAATAAACGGTCGGCTTCCTCCGATGCAAGGGCTCGAACAAGCGCTCCGGCCTCAACGCCAACCGGAAGCCGTTTTCGTATCCGCGCATGCCCATGGCCTGCAGGCGCCGCGCCATGGTCTCGGCGTAACAGTTTTTGCAACCGGGCGAGATCTTCGTACAGCCGACCGTGGGGTTCCACGTCCGCTGCGTCCATTCGATACGGCTTTGTGTGCTCATGTCCCCTCCTACCGTCCGGTCCGGACGGATCCGCATCCAAAATGCGCCGGCGACGGGCGCCGGGACAAGCGCAGGGCGATCGAATGATCCGCCCTGCGCGCCAGTTGATGCAACACAACCGGTAGAGTAAAGTCGCTGGCGCCGGCACGGGCCCGGATGGCCCCCCGCGGGAGACCCGGGGGACGCCGACCCTACCCTAACCATAAAGGGGCCCTGCCGTCACCCGGCCCCGTGATACGCACAACACGCGGCCGAAGAGAGGCTTGCCGGGATGAAACTCGTTATTGCGATCATCAAGCCCTTCAAGCTGGACGATGTCCGCGATGCGCTGTCGGACATCGGCGTGCAGGGGCTGACCGTCACCGAAGTGAAGGGTTTCGGGCGGCAGAAAGGCCATACCGAACTTTATCGCGGCGCCGAATACGTCGTCGCCTTCCGGCCCAAACTCCGGCTCGAGCTCGCAGTCGATGCCCCCCTCGTGGACACAGTGGTCGAGGTCCTCACCCGCGCCGCGCGCACGGGCCAGATCGGGGACGGCAAGATCTTCGTGCGGGATCTCGAACAGGCCGTGCGCATCCGCACGGGCGAAACCGGTAAAGACGTACTCTAAAAACATTGGTACGAGGGGGGACAATGGGCAATCTCGTGGCGATCATCCGGCGGGCCGGCAGAGTCGTACTGGCGGCGCTCGTGCTGCTCATGCCGCTACCGGCACTGGCGGCCCACCCGGCGGCCGCGCATGCGGCGGTCCGGGCCTCCCTCCCGGCCGCGTCCCGCATTAACCGCGGAGACACCGCCTGGATGCTCACATCGACGGTTCTCGTTCTGATGATGACGATACCGGGACTCGCCCTCTTCTACGGCGGCATGGTCCGCGACAAAAACGTCCTCAGCACGCTCGCGCACAGCTTCGTCACCACCTGCCTCGTCACCCTCCTCTGGTACACCGTCGGCTACAGCCTGTCATTCACTGGCGGCAACGGCTTCATCGGCGGATTCGGGCGGATCTTCCTCGAAGGCCTGGGGCGCGACACCGTCAGCGCGCGCTCGATGGCGGTCCCGGAATCGGTCTACATGTCCTTCCAACTGACATTCGCCATCATCACGCCGGCCCTCATCTCGGGATCGTTTGCCGAACGGATCAAGTTTTCCGCCGCGCTCTGGTTCGGGGGGCTGTGGCTCCTCTTGGTGTACGCGCCCATCGTCCACTGGATCTGGTCGACACGCGGCTGGCTTGCGCACCTGGGCGTCCTCGATTTCGCCGGCGGGACAGTGGTCGAGGTGAACTCCGGCGTGGCAGGCCTTGTCGCGGCCCTCGTCATCGGCCAACGGGTCGGTTACCGGCGCGAGGCCATGGCGCCGCACAACCTGGTCCTGACCGTCCTCGGCGCCTCGCTCCTGTGGGTGGGCTGGTTCGGCTTCAACGCCGGCAGCGCCGTCTCCTCGGGGGGCTTGGCTGGCATGGCGATGGCCGACACGCAGATCGCCACGGCCGCGGCGGCGACCGCGTGGATGTTCGCGGAGTGGGGCGCGCGCGGCAAGCCGAGCGTCCTCGGCATGGCCTCGGGTGCGGTCGCCGGGGCCGTCGCCATCACCCCCGCCTCGGGTTTCGTCGATCCGACCGGGGCGCTCGTCGTCGGCCTCGCCGGGGGGCTTGCCTGTTTTTGGGCGGTGACCTACGTGAAGAATCTCTTGGGTTACGATGACTCGCTCGATGTCTTCGGCGTGCACGGCGTGGGCGGCATGGTCGGCCTCCTCCTGACCGGCGTATTCGCGGTGAAGGCGATCGGCGGCACGGCCGGTGCCCTGCAGGGCAACGTGGGCCAGATCGGAAAACAGGCCATCGCCATCGGCGCCGTGACCGCCTATGACGCGATCATGACCTTCGTCATCCTGAAGGCCCTCGATTTCGCCATGGGGCTCAGACCCGCCGAGGAACAGGAGCGCGAGGGTCTCGACATCACCCAGCACGGGGAACGGGCCTACAGCGAGTAGCGGTTTCGACACGGGGTCTCTCGAAGGCCCTCTCGCCGATCCCGGCGAGGCGTCCCGCAAACCCTTTAAGGCCCCCGGAGGAAGGGGATCAACGCCGGGACCGTGCGGGCATACGTGCGATAGGCCTCGCCGAATTGCTGGAGCATCCAGCGCTCCTCCAACCGCCGCTTGCGCCCGAGGGCGAGCGCTGCGAGCGCCAGGGCGAAAACCGCCCGCCACTCACCGACCGCCAGCGCGGACCCCAAGAGGGCCAGCAGCATGCCGGTGTAGATCGGGTGGCGAACCACGCCGTACGGCCCGTTCGTTACCAACTCATGACGATCCTTGATGGTCACGCTGGCGCTCCAGTTCGCGCCCAGGGACCAGCGCGCCCACACCGAAAAGAGCAAGCCCGCCGCCGTCAGAACCGCCGCCAGGACCGATAGGCCCGGTGTCGCCGGGAGGACGCGGTCTTGCAGCGCGGGAATCGGCGCGATCCGCGCCAAAAGACACAGCGCGGCAAGCGCCAATGGCAGCCCATGCGAGAGCCGCGACGACAGCGATTCCCGGCGCACGGCGGGCTTGACCTTGCACGATGAGACCCACCAGTACGCCGCCCAAGCGAGCCACATCCCTTGCAAGAGATCGCGATAGCCGCTGGTCATCGGTCGTCGTCCGCGCGAAACGCCGCTCCCCCCTCTTCCGCCGTCAATCCAGATCGCGGCCCGGCGCCGGTCCGCGTTCCAGAATCACGAACGCAACCGCGTAATCCCGCTCGTCGCTCAAGGTCACGTAACTGCGCGTCACGCCCAAGGCCTGGGCGCGCGCCGCCGCCCCGCCTTTCAGCACAAGGCCCGGGCAACCGGATGCGTCATGGGTCACGACGATGTCGCGAAAGCCGAAGCGGCCGTCGAATCCGGTCCCCAGCGCCTTGGCGGCCGCCTCCTTGGCCGCGAAGCGCTTGGCGAGCAAGGGTGCCGGCTGGGGGCTCGCGGAGAACTCCGGGTACTCCTCGCGAGCGAGAATGCGCTGCGCGTAACGCACGCCGAAGCGCTCGAGGCCGTTCGCGAGACGCGCCACGCGCACGATGTCGGTGCCGATGCCGACGATCACGGGCGCGCGGCCGCGGTGATGAGCCGCTTCATGTCGGCAACGGCCGCGGCCAGGCCCGTGAAGAGGGCGCGGGCGATGATCGCGTGGCCGATATTGAGCTCCTCCAACCCCGCCAAGGCCGCGATCGGCGCGACGTTGTGATAATGCAGCCCGTGGCCGGCATTGACGCTCAAGCCGAGATCCAGGGCCTGACGCAAGCCCTCGGTCAGGCGCGCATGCTCCTCGCCCTGCGCGCGGCCCTCGGCGTTGGCATAGGCGCCGGTGTGCAGCTCGATCACCGGCGCCTGGCAGCGCGCGGCGGCCTCGATCTGCTCGCGGACCGGGTCGATGAACAGCGAGACCCGCACGCCCGCGCCCGCGAGCGTCTCGCACACCCGCGCGATGTGGGCCTCGCTCGCCACCACATCGAGCCCACCCTCGGTGGTGAGTTCCTGCCGCCGCTCGGGCACGAGACAGCACTCGGCCGGGCGGTAACCGACGGCGAGCGCCACCATCTCATCGGTGGCGGCCATCTCGAGATTCATGCGCACAGACAGCATCTCGCGCAAAAGCGCCACGTCGCGCTCCTGGATATGGCGGCGATCCTCCCGCAAATGGAGGGTGATGGCGTCGGCCCCGGCCTGCTCGGCGACGAGCGCCGCCTGGATCGGTTCGGGATAGCGGGTCTTGCGCGCGGCGCGCAAGGTCGCGACGTGATCGATATTGACGCCGAGCTTCATGCCGTGGGCTCGCGCTGCAGGCTGCGAAACAAGCGCCGCGTGTACAAGGGCTTGTCGCCCAAGAGTCTCGCCAGGGCATCGCGCAACAGCGCCTTGGCCTCGCGCAGCTGCTCGGGCTCGGTGAGGCACTCGCGGGCAAGCGCCAGCAGGGTGGCGCCGCTCACCGGGCGCCCGGCGTCCGTCGCCTCGCTCACGACCGGCCCCTCGTCCGGCATGTAGCGGTAGTGTCCGTGGGCCGAGATCGGCTCGCCGCTGTGCGCCTCGCAGGCGAGCTCGAGCCCGTAGCCGAGCGCCGCCAGCAGACGTTTCTCGAATACCCGCAGCACCGCCTCGTGGCAGGGGTCGTGGGCGAGCGCGCGCAGGGCCTGGTCGTAGGCGCGATAGAGTTCGTCATGCGCCTCGTGGCGGTGCAAAAGCCGCAGCACGAGCTCGTTCACGTAGAACGCGCACCACACGGCGTTGCCGTTGAGGTCGATAGCCGCCTCGGGGGCCTCGGCGCGCGCGAGCGTCCCGAGTTCGCCGCGCGCCGACCACGTCAGCAACAAGGGCTGGAACGGCCGCAGGTGGGCCCCGCCGAAGGCCTTGCCGAAGCGGCGCACGCCACGCGCGACGAGCCCCACGCGCCCGCACCCGGCGGTCAAAATCTCGAGCAAAACACTGGTCTCGCCATAAGGATAGCGATGCAGAACGAAGGCCTTTTCGTCTTCCACACGCACGGCCTAATTGTCGCCCCCATAACCGAGACCCCGCAAGGCCTGTGCGTTGTCGGCCCAGCCCCCGCGCACCTTCACCCACAAGCCGAGATAGACCTTACGCCCGAGATGGCTCTCGAGCACGCGCCGAGCGCTTGTCCCGACCGCCTTGAGACCGGCGCCGGAACGCCCGACGAGAATCGCCTTCTGGCCCTCCTTCTCGACGTAAATCACGGCCCGGATGCGCAGGAGCCCGCGCACCACCCGGAACTCCTCGATGCTCACCGTCGTGACATAGGGGATCTCCTTCGCGAACCGTCGAAAAACCTGTTCGCGCACGAACTCCGCGGCCAGGAAGCGCTCGCTGCGATCGCTCAATTGCTCCTCGGGATACAAGGGGGCGCGCGCCGGCAGATGCGCGGCGATCACCGTCGCCAGCGCATCGAGGTTTGTGCCGCCGCGCGCGGATACCGGCACGATGTCGGCAAACACGCCGCGCGCGGCGAGATCGGCCATGAGCGGCAGAAGGGCTTCCTTCGCGGCCAGCCGGTCGACCTTGTTCACCGCGAGGACGATCGGGCGATCCGGGGCATGCGCGCGCACCCAGGCGCACACCCGCTCGTCCTCCTCGCGCCAGCGCGGACAGGCGGCCACCAGCACCACGCAATCGGCCTCCGACAACGCCTCCGAGGCGGCGCGGTCCATGGTGCGCGCAAGCCCCCCCGGGGCCGACCCACCCGTCAGACCCGGCGTATCGAGGTACAGGTACTGGGCGTTCGGCGTGGTCTTGATGCCGAGGATCCGGTGGCGGGTGGTCTGGGGCTTGGGCGAGGTGATCACGAGTTTTTGCCCAAGCAGGCCGTTGATGAGGGTCGACTTGCCGACGTTGGGGCGTCCGACGACGGCGATATACCCGCTCTTGAAGGGATCAGCCATGGGCGTCCAGGGCGCTCAGGACGCGCGCGGCGGCGTCCTGTTCGGCCTGCCGGCGGGTCGTGCCCTCGCCCGCCACCGGTTCCCGGAGCCCGACCACGCGGCAGAGGACCCGAAAGCGCGGATCGCGATCGGAGCCCTGCACTTCACACACCTCGTACTGGGGCAAGGCCTCGCCGCGCCCCTGCAGGAGTTCCTGAAGACGGGTCTTGGCATCCTTGGTCTGCGCGTGCACCTCGATGCCGGCCAGGCGCGTGGCGAACACCGTCATGAGCAGCGCGCGCACGCGTTCATAGCCCCCGTCGCGGTAGATGGCCCCGATGACGGCCTCGAAGGCGTCGGCGAGGATCGAATCGCGGTCATAGCCGCCGCTTTTGAGCTCGCCGCCCCCGAGGCGCATGACCGTCCCGAGTTCGAGTTCGCGTGCCAACGCGGCGAGTGTTTCGGCGCGCACGAGGCGCGCGCGCAGGCGCGTGAGCTCCCCCTCGGTCAGGCGCGGAAACCGCTCGTGGAGGGCGTCCGCCATCACGAGATTCACGACCGCATCCCCCAGAAACTCGAGCCGCTCGTTGTGCCGCGCCCCGAAACTGCGGTGCGTCAAGGCCTGCGTGAGCAGCTCCGGGGCCTGAAACGCATAGCCGAGCCGGCGCAAGAGCGGCGCGTAACGCTCGCTCAAGAGTTCGGCACCTTGCGCCGATCCGTGAAATGGATCAGCGCCGAGACGTTATAGAGGATCGGCACATGCACATTGTAGCGGAACACGAGGACTCGGGACCGGCCGACCGTCCCCTCGATATGCAAGTCGCGCGCGACACTCACGTGACTGACGTAACCGACCGAGAAGGCCTGGCGCACGGCCTCGCGCAGCTGACTGCGCCCCATCGTGTCGGCGCCGGGCGCGGTGGCAACCCCTTTCAGGGCGCTCGCGATCTGCCAGTTGTTCATGTACGCGGGCCCGATCTGAAAGCCGAGATAGACGTAGAACGCGACCATGATGAAGACCAGAAGCAAGCCCCACAGGCTTGCCCCCTGCTGACGCCGCCCGAACATATCTCCCCCTCGCCGCTTAGTGGATGATGCGGCCTATACGCTTGAAGTCGATCCCCCCGCCGTGCGCGGTATTCCAGCTGAACCAGATCAAAAACGCCGGCCCCACGAGATTCCTCGCCGGCACGTAACCCCAATAACGGCTGTCGTCGCTCAGATCCCGATTATCCCCCAAAACGAAGTACTCGTGCGGCGGCACCACGAAATGCATGGGTTTTTGCGTGATCCCCGGGATGAGGATGATGTGGTGCTTGATGGACCCGAGCTTCTCGGTGTAGCGGTAGGCCTCGAGGAAGCGGCCGTTTTGTTCGGCGTACAGATAGGGTCGCTTGTGGTAATGCGGGATCAGCTTGCCGTTGATGTAGAGCTGCTTGTTGATATAGGCGATATGGTCGCCGGGCAAGCCCACGATCCGCTTGATGTAGTCGATCTTCGGGTCGAGCGGATAGCGGAACACCGCGACCTGCCCGCGCTGGGGCTTGCCGATGCTCAGGATCTTCGTGTGGAGGATCGGCAACCGCAGCCCGTAGGCGAACTTGTTGACGAGAATGAAATCCCCGACGTGCAGGGTAGGAATCATCGAGCCGGACGGGATGCGAAACGGCTCCACCACGAACGAGCGGACCAGGAGAACGATCAGAATCACCGGGAAGAAGGAGCGTGCGTACTCCGCGTAGAGGGGCGCTTTGGTGCCGCGATCGCGGCGCACCACCCGGTCGATCAGCCAAAGCCCGCCGGTCAGCACCAGAAGCCCGACCAGCCAGAGCGAAAAATCGTTGAGCGACACGGCGTCAGTCCTCGACCTTCAGAACGGCGAGGAAGGCCTCCTGCGGGATTTCCACGGATCCGAGCTGTTTCATGCGTTTCTTTCCTTCTTTTTGGCGTTCGAGCAGTTTGCGCTTGCGGCTGACATCGCCCCCGTAACACTTCGCCGTGACGTTTTTTCTGAGCGCCTTCACGGTCTCGCGCGCGATCACGTGCGCGCCGATCGCGGCCTGGACCGCGACGTCGAACATCTGCCGCGGAATCAGCTCCCGCAGGCGTCCGACGAGCGCCCGCGCGCGATAGGCGCTCTGCGTCCGGTGGGCGATCACCGACAGCGCATCGACACGGTCGCCGTTGATCAGCACATCGACCCGCACGAGATCGGCCACGCGAAATTCGAGAAAATCGTAATCGAACGAGGCGTACCCCCGGCTCACGGACTTCAGTCTATCAAAAAAATCCATGACCACCTCGTTCAGCGGCAATTCATAGGACAGCATCGCCTGGCGCCCGAGAAACCGCATATCCTTTTGGGTTCCGCGCTTTTCGACGCACAACTGGATCACGGGGCCGAGATAATCCTGGGGGACGAGGATGTGGCAGACGATGATCGGTTCCCGGATCTCCTGAATCTGGCCGGCATCGGGGAGCCGCGCGGGGTTGTCGACACGCAGGCATTCCCCCTTGCGGGTCTCGACCTCGTAGATGACGGTGGGTGCGGTGGTGATGAGATTGAGGCCGTACTCGCGTTCCAGGCGCTCCTGGATGATCTC
>DAHWKH010000126.1 GCA_027343725.1 Acidiferrobacteraceae bacterium | reverse complement strand
GCGTGAGCGCGCGCGCCATCAGGCGGCTGTCGACGGGTGTGATCACGTCTTGGCGTTCGGCTCCCGCGCCGCCGCCTGGGCCTCGAGACGCTCCATTTCCTCGCGGAAGGCGTTCAGATCCTGAAAACTCCGGTAGACGGACGCGAACCGGACATAGGCGACCTTGTCGAGCGCGCGCAACTCATTCATGACCCATTCGCCGATCTGCCGGCTCGCGATCTCGCGCTCGCCGCTTGCCAGAAGCGAGCGGCGCACGAACGCGACGATGGCATCGATCTCGACCGCCTTCACCGGGCGTTTCTGGAGCGCGCGGTGCAACCCCGCGCGCAGCTTGTCCTCCCGGAACGGCTCGCGGCGATCGTCGGACTTGATGATCTGCGGCAACCGCAGTTCCGCGCGCTCGAAGGTCGTGAAGCGCTCGCGGCACACGAGACACTCCCGGCGCCTGCGCACCGCGTCCCCTTCGTCGGCGAGCCGCGAGTCGATGACCCGGGTCTCCTCGGCGAAGCAGAACGGGCAGCGCATGTCAGATCACCACGCGCTCGTCGTAGACCGGGAAGCGCGCGCACAGCTCGCGCACCGCCTCCGACACGCGCACCCGCAGCGCCGGGTCCTCGGGTTCATCGAGGATATCGCAGATATAGCCGCCCAATAGGCGCGTCTCGCGCTCCTCAAATCCGCGCGTCGTGATGGCCGGCGTCCCAAGGCGGATGCCGCTTGTCACGAACGGCGGCCGCGGGTCGTTCGGCACCGCGTTCTTGTTGACCGTGATGTGCGCCTCGCCGAGCGCCTCCTCGGCGGCCTTGCCGGTCACGGCGCGATCGATCAGGTCGACCAGCAGGAGGTGGTTGTCGGTGCCGCCCGACACCACCTTGAATCCGCGCCCCATGAGGGTGTCGGCCAGGGCCTGCGCGTTCTTCACGACCTGTTCCTGGTAGGCGCGAAACGCCGGGGTCAGGGCCTCGGCGAAGGCCACCGCCTTGCCCGCGATGACGTGCATGAGCGGCCCCCCTTGGGTCCCGGGGAAGATCATGCTGTTCAGGCGCTTCTCGCGCTCGCGATCGGACGCCAGGATGAGCCCCCCGCGCGGGCCGCGCAGGGTCTTGTGGGTGGTCGAGGTGGTGACGTGCGCGCTCGCGACCGGGCTTGGGTAGAGCCCCGCCGCGACCAATCCCGCGACGTGCGCCATGTCGACGAGCAGGAAGGCCCCGACCTCGTCGGCGATCGCGCGAAAGCGCGTCCAGTCGATGATGCGCGAATAGGCGCTGAAACCCCCGACGATCACGCGCGGCTTGTGGGCGCGCGCCAGACGCAAGACCTCGTCGTAATCGATGAGGCCGGTGTCGGGGTCCACCCCATACGCCGCGGCTGCGAAGATCCGCCCGGAAAAATTGACCTTCGCCCCGTGCGTCAGGTGACCGCCGTGCGCGAGGCTCATGCCGAGGATCGTGTCCCCGGGCTCGATGAGCGCAAGGTAAGCCGCGGCGTTGGCCTGCGAGCCCGAATGCGGCTGGACATTGACGTACTGCGCGTCGAAGAGCGTCTGGGCGCGTTCGATCGCCAGCGCCTCGACCTGATCGACATACTCACAACCGCCGTAATAGCGCTTGCCGGGATAGCCCTCGGCGTACTTGTTGGTGAGGCAGGAGCCCTGCGCCGCCATGACCCGTGGACTCGTGTAATTCTCGGACGCGATCAGTTCGATATGATCTTCCTGGCGGGTGCGCTCTTTGCGCAAGGCGGCCCACAACGGCGGGTCGTAGTCCTTCAGGGTGTTCTCGTCAAACATCGGGCTCCTTACCGAGGCGCTCATCGCCTAGGGCGCTAAGGATACCCGATTCGGGTAGAGCGCGCAGCCGGGCCTAGATCTCGCCCGCGCGCGCCAGAAACTCGGTGTAATCGAGATAATGGGCGCCGTCGCAGGAAAACCGCAGGCTCACGGTCCCGCTCATGATGTTGAGCGAGGCGCTGCGCAGATAGACCTGGGGGTCCTGGAAACGCAGGCGCTTGAACTCCGCGAGCACCGGGTCGATGCCGGTCATCGGCACGAAGGCGGTGTGCGGGTAGGGCACCCGCGGATACCGGCGGCAGACGGTATGCGAGAGGAATTCATCCATGAGGTGCACGCGGTAGCGCCACGGATCGGTCAGAAACCACAGCGCCACTTCCCCGGTCGAGAAGCGGATCTTGGCGTGAAACACGCCGCGCGTCGTGATGAGCACGCGCAGGCGCGCCAGCACCCGGTCGAGTTCGCGATCGAAGGCATTGTCGACGCGCCTTTGCTCGAACAGAAACTGGCGCACCGCCGGATCGCCCTGGATTTGCAGCCACCTCCCCATCATGCCTCCCACGCTCCTTGTGTCGGGCCTACTCTAACCGGGGCGCGATCGGCGAGGCAAACGCGACCGCAAAAGCGGGCGATCAGCGGTTCCCGCGCGCGGCGCGGCGCAGCGCCTGTACGCTTGCGCCGTAGTGCAAGACCCTCTGCAGCAAGAGCGGCGGAAGGATCAGGAGGTCGTAAGCGACGGAGACGCTGGCCCCGAAGGCCGCGACCAGCCGCGCCAGGACGCGCACGCAAAACGCGAGCGTACGCACGAGGGTCTCGAGGATCAGGCCCGTGACCGCGCGCAGCGCGTGCAAAAACGCCTCCAGCGGGATCGCCACGAAGGCCATGATGGCCGGCAGCACCAGCGCGAGCACGCCTTCGGCGACCGTCTGCCAGAGCGGCAGATCCGCGTCGTGGAGGCCGGCCACCACCGGGACCCCCTGGGCCGCGCTCTCCTCGACGAACGCAAGCACCGCCTCGAGCCCCGCGAGCGTCAGCAGCAGCGTGATGGCCCCGCCCGCGAGCCAGCGGCGCGTGAGGCGCGGCAGCAGATCGATGGGACCAAAGAGGTGGGTGACGCCCAGGGCGTCGAACAGGATGAGGCCCGCGACGATCTCGAATGCGATCAAGCACAAGGCCGCGAGGCGCGCCGCCCCGAGGCCCGCGAACGCAAAGCCCGGCGCGATGGCGAGCGTGCGCAAGGGGGCCGCGATCAAGTGCAGATTCATGACCGCCCCGCCCGCGGCCACCAGCAGAACGAAGCCCGCGACCAGCAAGCGCACGAACGCCGAGGCGACGAGCGCGCGATCGCGCCCGGGCGTGCTTTGGCGCAGCTGCTCGTAGCGGGTGATGGCGCCGTGCACCGTCAGGGCGTGCTCCATGAGGCGCGCCAGGCGGTTGTCGACGCGCTCGAGCACCGTGAGCGCGCTGCGCCACAGTCCTTGCGCGCGCGCGAGCAGGCGGTGGCGCTCGGCCACGGCCTGGCGCATCGCCGCCAGGGTCTCGCGATGGGCGCGCTCGACCAGCCCCTGAAAACCCGCCTGCAGGCGCGTCATCATGGGGTCGTCACCGGCCTTGAGGCGGGCGATGGCGGCCACCGCCCGCGTCCACTCGGGGCTTGCCTCCGGCAACTCGCCCGAGCGCTGAAACGCCGCGTCCCAGCGCGCCACCTGCTGCATCAATGCCTCCTGGAGCGCGGGGAAGCCCTGGACGTCGCGGCGCACGACCTCATCGAGCCTCAGCCACTCGCGCTCCACCCGCTGGCGCGCCTCGCGCCGCGCCTGCGCGCGCAACAGCGCCTCGTTGCGGGTCTGCATCTCGTTGGCCGTCAGGCGCAAAAAGCGCGCGGTGAGCTGCAGGGGTTGGCGCAGGGCGCGCACGAAGGCGCGCAGGGCCTTCTGGAACGCCCCACGACCGAGAAACAAAACGAGCCACGCCGCCACCACGGAACCCGCCACCGGTCCCGCCTGAGCCCAAAAGGTATTCAGATCCATACCGATCCCCCTGCGTCCGGCACAGCCTTCCCCCCTACCATAGCCGAGACCGACCATGCCCGAAAAGCACAGCCCGCGCGGCGGCGGCGAACGAAAGACCGGCGGTTAGGGGCGATCGGCGCTCAAGGCCCGGCGCGGAACGAGATCGTCGCGTTTCAAGCCGAGCCACATGACGATGGGGCTTGCCACCAGCACCGAGCCGTAGGTGCCGACGACAATGCCGATGGTCATGGCGAGCGCAAACCCGAAGAGCACGGGTCCGCCCAGGAACAGCATCGACAACACCATGATTTGCGTCAGGATATGGGTCATGATCGTGCGCGACAAGGTGCGCGTGATGGCGCTGTCGATGACCTCGGGCGTGGTGCCCGTGCGCATGCGCCGGAAGTTCTCGCGAATCCTGTCGAACACGACCACCGTGTCGTTGACCGAGTAGCCGAGCACCGCCAGGACCGCCGCCAGGACCGTGAGCGAGAAGCTCACGTGAAAGAGCGCGAACACCCCGAGCACGATGACCACGTCGTGGATCGTCGCCACGATCGCCCCGACCGCGAACCGCCATTCAAACCGCAAGGTGAGGTAGGCGGTGATCCCGAGCGCCACGAACAAGAGCGCAAGCGCCCCCTGATCGGCGAGTTCGGCGCCGACCTCGGGGCCCACGTATTGCACGCTGCGCAGCGTCACCTGCGGCGTCCGGCGCTTGAAGACCCGCAGCACCCCCTGCGCCAGGGCCTTGCTCGCGCGCCCGGCCGAGGGCAGGCGGATCAGGATCTTGCTGGCGCTCCCGTAGTTCTCGACGCGCGCGTGCCGATAGTGGTGGCGTGCGAGCTCGGCGCGCACGCGGCTTGGCGACGTCGCCTTCGGGAACTGCAACTCGATCACCGTCCCGCCGGTGAAATCGACGTTCAGGTTGAGGCCGCGCACCACGAGGGCCGCGACCGCGGCGGCGAACAGCACCAGCGACACGAATACGGTCGTGCGCGCATAGCGCATGAACGGCAAATCGCGTTGGATCCGGAAAAATTCCATCAGATAGTCACGCGCGCCAAGCGACGGCGGCGTCCGTAGACAGCGTTGACAAGGGCCCGGGTCACGAGGATCGCGCTGAAGAGCGAGGTGAGGATACCGAGGCACAGCGTGATGGCGAAGCCGCGCACCGAACCCGAGCCCAACCAAAAGAGCGCAAGCCCGGCGATGAGGGTGGTCATGTTGGAGTCGACGATCGTCCCCATGGCCTTGTCGAAACCCGTGGCGATCGCCGCCTGGGGCGTGTTCTTGTTGCGCAACTCCTCGCGGATGCGCTCGAAGATGAGCACGTTGGCGTCGATCGCCATGCCCACGGTCAGGGCGATCCCGGCGATCCCCGGGAGCGTGAGCGTCGCCTGCAGGATCGACAGCACCGCCACCAGCAGCACCACGTTCACCGCCAGGGCGGTGGCCGCCAGGACCCCGAAGACGCGGTAATAGACCGCCATGAACAGGGCGATCGCGAGGAAGCCGAACAAGGTGGCATAGAAGCCGCGCGCGATATTGGCCGCCCCGAGGCTCGGGCCGACGGTGCGCTCGGCGATGATGCTCACGGGCGCCGCCAGCGCGCCCGCGCGCAGCAACAAGGCGAGGTTGCGCGCCTGGCGCATGGTGCCGATGCCCGTGATCTGGAAGCTGCCCCCCAAGGGCTCGCGGATCACCGGGGCGGTGATGACGCGCTCGCTCTTGGTCGTGACCCACTCCCGCCGGCCGTCAGGCGCGCGCACCGGGGCGCCGTTCGCGCCGCGCTTCAGGTGCGAGTGGATCGCGACATACACCACGGCCATGCGCTTGCCGACGTTGTGGCGCGTGACGCGCGCGTTGATCGCGGCCCCCCGTCCGTTCAAGGTGATGTTCACGATCGCCGCGCCGCTTTGCGGATCCACGCCGGCCGCGGCGTTGGTGATGTCGTCCCCCGAATAGAGCACCCGCCGATAGAGTAGGATCGGGTGCCCGTAGCGATCGTGGTAGATGCGGGCATTGGGCGGCACGCGCCCGGCAAGCGCTGCGCGCAAGCTGTTATGGCTGTCGACCATATGGATCTCGAGCGTGGCCGTGCGGCCCAGGATCTCCTTCGCGCGCGCGATATCCTCGACGCCCGGCAATTCCACCACGATCCGCGAACTCCCCTCGCGCTGGATGACGGGCGCCGCGACCCCGAGCTCGTTCACCCGCCGGCGCAGCGCGGTGAGATTCTGCTCGAGGGCGTAATGCTTGCGCGCGAGGATCGCCGCGCGCGTCATGGTGACGGTCAGCCCGTAAGGCCCGAAGGGGCGCGCGCCAAGCTCCGGGAAATGCGTGGCCAAGAGGTGGCGCGTGCGGCGCAGATCGGCGGCGTTGCGCAGCTTGACGCGCAGCGCCCCGTTCGCGAGCAGACGCGCCTCACGGTAGCGAATGCGGTGGTGGCGCAGGCTGCGCCGCAAGGCGCGGGCGTCCTCGACGAGCGTCTTGTGAAGGGCCGCGTGCATGTCGACCTTCAGCAGGAAATGCACGCCGCCGCGCAAATCGAGACCCAGATACATCGGACGCGCGCCCAAGGCCCCGAGCCAGCGGGGCGCGGCGGGCGCAAGCGCAAGCGCCGTGCGGTAGCGTGGCCCCAGGACATGGGCGATGAGATCGCGCGCGCGCAACTGCACGCCGCTCTGCGCAAAGCGCGCCTCGAGACCGTGCGCGACCCGCGTGATCTTGAGGTAGGGCAAGTGGTGCGCGCGCAGGAGGCGCGCGATGCGCGCGCGCGCATCGGCCGCCACCGGCGCGCCGTGGGCGCCCGTGATGTCGACCGCGGGGTTGTCCCCGAACACGTTCGGGAGCGCATACAGGATGCCCGCAAGGATCACCAGACCGATGAACGCGTTCTTCCACCAGGGGTACTGATTCATCCGGCGCGCCTACTTGCCCTTTTTCAAGGTGTCCTTCGGCAACACCATCTGCACGCTCGCCGTCTGGATCTTCACCGACACCCCGGGCGCCACCTCGGCCATGGAGAACTGCTGCCCGACCTCCGTGAGCCGCCCGAGGAGGCCGCCGGCCATCACCACCTCGTCGCCGGGCGTGAGCGCCGCCAGCATCGCGCGCTGCTCGCGGGCGCGCTTGTTCTGCGGCCGCATGATCAGGAAATACATCGCCACGACCAGCAGGATGAGCGGCAGGAACTGCAGGAAGCCTGCGCCCGCAGGCGCCGGGGCGGGCGTGGTCGCGGCCGCCCAGGCGTTGGAAATCAATGAAATCATGACACCCCTCTCATAGCGTAATGGTCGTTACCGGCTCGTCTTCTGGCAACTCGCCGAGTGCGCGCGGCGGCCGTTTGTGGCGGCTACGATAAAACGAATCGACGAATTCCTCCAGCCTTGCCGCGGAAATCGCCGCCCGCAGACCCACCATCAGGTCCCCGTAATAGGTGAGATTATGCACCGTGGCAAGCCGCGCCCCCAGCATCTCGCGGGATTTTTGGAGATGATGGAGGTAGGCGCGAGTGGTGTTGCGACAGGTATAGCAGCCGCACTCCGGGTCCACCGGACGCCGGTCCGCGGCATAGCCGCTGTTGCGGATTTTCACGACGCCGGTGCGCGTGAAGAGCCAGCCGTTGCGCGCGTTGCGGGTCGGCAACACGCAATCGAACAGATCCATGCCGGCGGACACCGCGGTGACGATGTCCTCCGGGGTCCCGACGCCCATGAGATAGCGCGCGCGATCCGCCGGCAAGACCGGCGCAAGCCGCGCCACGAGCCGGTAGAGCTCGGCCTTGGGCTCGCCCACCGACAGCCCCCCCAGGGCGTAGCCGCCGAAATCGAGCGCGATGAGGCCCTCCGCCGAACGCGCCCGCAAGTCCTCGTAGAGGCCGCCCTGGACGATACCGAACAGAAGGCCCGGACCCGCGTAGTGCGCCCGGCAGCGCGCGGCCCAGCGCAACGAGAGCGCCATGCTCGCGCACGCCTCCTCATGGCTCGCCGGATACGGCGTGCAGTCGTCGAACACCATGGCGATGTCCGAGGCGAGCGCCGTTTGCGCGGCCATCGAAAGCTCGGGCGTCAGGACCCGGGGGGCGCCGTCGCGCGGCGAGCGGAAGGTCACGCCGGTCTCGGTCACCGTGCGCAAGGCCGCGAGACTGAAGACCTGAAACCCCCCGGAATCGGTCAGGATCGGCCCCGACCAGTCCATGAACTGGTCCACGCCGCCGTGGCCCGCTATGACCTCGAGGCCGGGGCGGTCCATGAGATGAAAGGTGTTGCCGAGGACCATGCGCGCGCCGCTTGCGCGGATCTCGGGCGCGCTCAGGCCCTTGACCGCCCCGTAGGTCCCGACCGGCATGAACGCCGGCGTATCGACGAGCCCGTGGGCGAGCGCAAGCCGACCGGTCCGGGCCGGCCCATCACGGCCCAGTTCGGTAAAGGGGATACGGGACATCGCCTAACGCTAACGCAAACGCCGGCGGTTTTCCAGCCGAAGCTGTCACGATTCCGACGCCGAATCCGGATACCATAAGGCGATCGCCGAGCGCCTCGGCCCGGACACGGAGCCCGTCATGACTGGTCGGACCCTTACCCTGGTAACGCTCCTCGCAACGCTCCCACCGCTCATCGCCCATGCCCAACGGGACGTCCCGCGGGCGGTCACGCTCACGGCCCGCAACCGCTGGCGCTACACCCATAGGCTCCCAAGCGGACGCGCCGTAAGCCCGATCGGCCTCATCAACGGCGCGCCCAATTTCGTGACCGCGCTCGCCCTGACCGATCACGCGGTGCTGGCCCTGGCAAACGGCGCGCAACGCGTTCAGACCCTCACGTTCTACAGCCGCACCCGCCTGGAGCGCCTGGGTGCGGTGCGCGCCGGGAAGACCGCGCGCCCCGCGCACGGGCTCGCCACCCTGGGTCATCAGAGCGTCTTTCAGGGACTGACGGCCACCGCCCACGGCCGCATCTACGTGGCCGGCGGCTATAGCGACGATGTCGTGGCGCTCGCGCGCGCCGCCGGGCGCGTGCGCGTCCTGCGCCGCTATCCGTTGCGCTGGCAGCCGTTTCCCCGGAGCCAGTACCCCTATCGCTATCAAGGGCGCCACGACGACCGGCCCCGGCGCTTCTACCCCGACGGCCTGGCCTTGGGGCCCCGAAAACGCCATCTGTTCGTAACCGGCCTGCTCGCCAACAGCCTCGCGCGCATCAATCTCCGAACCGGGCACACCCGCTACCTGAACGTCGGCCCTAACCCCTTCACGCTCGTGGCGGCCGATCACGGCCGGCGGCTCGTCGTGAGTCTCTGGGGCGGCAACGCGGTGGTGATCGTCAACCCGCGCACCTTCACGCGCACAGCGCGCGTGCCGGTCGGACCTCCGCTCTCAGCCGCCTCGCGCGCCGCCGGTGTCCACCCGACGGCCCTCGCCGCGCACGGGCGATCGGTGTTCGTGGCGCTCGCCAACGTCGACCGCGTCGCGCAAGTGAACGTGCGCACCGGGCGCCTCGTGCGGGTCCTGTCCGATGCCCCCTATCGCCACGCGCCGCCGGGAAGCTATCCCGATGCGCTCGCGATCGCGCACGGCCGATTGTTCGTCGCCAACGCCGGCAACAACGATGTCGCGGTGTTCGACAGGCGCACCGGCGCGCGCCTCGGCCTGATCCCGACCGGCTGGTATCCGACCGCGCTCGCCGTGACGGGGCGCGCGCTCTACGTGGCTTCCGCCAAGGGGCTCGGGTCCGGCCCCAACGTCGCCTATCAATGGGTCGGGGACATGATGCAGGGCCTGATCCAGCGCATCCCGCTCAGCGACCTTGCGCATCTTGCGCGCTTAACGCGGGTGAGTCTGCGCCATGACGGCTTCGGCCGCGTTGAGCGCCTGGCACGCGCACGACGCAACCGCGCGCGCGCGGCCTTCTTGCGCCGGCGCATCCGCTACGTGGTGTTCCTGTTGCGTGAGAACAAGACCTTCGACGAGGACTTCGGGGATGACCGGGCGGCGGGCCGCTGGGCCGACCCGCGTCTCGACCTCTACGGCCCGCGCGAGCTGCCGAACCTCTACCGCCTGGCCCGCGACAACACGCTCTTCGCGCAATTCTTCGCGGACGGCGAGGTCACGGCCCAAGCCCACCAGTGGACGACCGCCGCCTCGGACTCGGACTTCGTGCAGCGCACCTGGCCTCAGTATTACTCGAATCGCGGACTCGTCGCGGCCCCCGGATGGACGCAATCGCTCACCCCGGGGGGCGCAAGCGGCACCGGCGGTCTCCCGCTCGGGGCCGACAACCCCTATGCGATCTACGAAAACCTCTCAACGCTCGGCGCCTGGTCGAACCCCTGGATCAGCTACCCCGGCGGGCTCTTTCTGTTCAATGACCTCTTGCGCCACCACGTCTCCTTCGAGGATTTCGGCGAGTTCGTGGCGCGCAGCCGCGCAGGCCGGATCCGCGCGCGCCTGCGCGCGCATCTCGCGACGCGCTTTCCCGGCTGGGACCGCATGCTGCTCGACACGCGGCGCGCGGCCCTCGCCATCCGCTGGCTCGAGGCGCATCCCGGGCGCCGTTTCCCGCACTTCCTGTATATCTGGCTCCCGGACGACCACACGGCCGGACGCGCGCCGTGTTACTACACCCCGGACTACTACGTCGCCAACAACGACTATGCGACGGCGGAGATCATCCATTACCTCGCGACCACCCCGCAATGGCGCCACATGGTGGTGTTTCTGACCGAAGACGACGCCCAGTCGGGCGCCGATCACATCAACGCCCACCGCACGTTCGCGCTCGCGATCGGCCCCTACGTCAAAAAGGGCCTGGTCGACGCGCAGCCCTATTCCCAGGTCAATATCCTGAAGACCATCGAGGCCATCCTCGGTGTGCCGCCGCTCTCGCAATGGGACCAGAACGCGGCCGTCATCCACGGCATCTGGCGCCGGCACCCGCGCCGGGATCACGTCACCGTCCTGCCGATGCAGGTCCCGCTGCGCATCAACGCCGGCGTCTGCCGCCGCTACACCCTCCTACGGCGCGAGGCCGGGGTGCACGGCCAGGTCCTGCCGCCCCACTGGCTGCAGGCCCACCGCGATCGCCTCGGCGCAGGCCCGGCGCCCCGCCACCCCTACACCCCGACCACCCTCCTCAAGGTCCCGGGACCGGTGCAGATGCGCCAGGAATGGATCGCGAGCCGGGGTCGCGCGGCTTGGCATCGGGAGCAGGCGTATCTCGCCCATTATGCGCGCGCCCATCACGCCCCGATCGCGGCCTTCGAAGCGCGGCATTAAGGCGCGGGATGGGCGAGCGCGCGCGCCAGGGCCTCCGTGAGGTCCTCGAGGCTGTAGGGTTTGCCGACCGCCGCGCGAAACCCGAAGCGCTCGCACTCGGCGATGATCGGATCGTGGGAATAGCCGCTTGCGACGATCGCGCGCACGCTCGGGTCGAGTGCCGACAAATGTCGCAGGCACTCGCGGCCCCCCATGCCGCCCGGCACCGTGAGATCGAGGATCACGACCGCGAACGGCCGCCCCTGATCCCGGGCGGCGCGGTACTGCGCGAGCGCCTCCTCGCCGTCGGCGGCGACGGCCACGGTGTATCCGAGATGCCCCAAGAGCCCGGCCGCCACCTGCAGGAGGCTTGGCTCGTCATCCATCACGAGCACCCGCTTGTCCCCGGCCGGGGCAGGCACGCGCCGCGGCTGCGGCGGGCGCGCCTCGGCGGGCAAGAGGATCTCGAAGGTGCTCCCCTGTCCCGGATGCGATTCGACGCGCATCACCCCGCCGTGGCGGCGCACGATCGAATAAGCGCTCGCAAGCCCGAGCCCCGAGGCCCCGGGCTTGGTCGTGAAATACGGATCGAAGATCCGCGTGAGGCACTCCCGCGGAATGCCGACCCCCTCATCCGCCACGGTCACGCGCACGTAGGGCCCGGCCGGCAAACCGGACTTGGGCGCATCGAGGCCGACGTTGCGCGCGGTGACAGACACGCGCCCGCCGTGCGGCATGGCCTCTGCGGCGTTGCTGAGGAGGCTCTTCAACGCCTGACTCAACTGGCCGGCGTCGAAAGCCACCGGCCACAAGGCCTCCTCGATGACAAGCTCGCAACGCGTGTTGGGGGCCGCGTCGGGACGGTCCGCGAGCACGCGCAAGAGGTCCGCGAGCGAGCCCGGTTTCTTGATCGGCGCCCCGCCTTGGGCGAAGGTCACCAGGCGATGGGTCAGGGCGCGCGCGCGCCACGCCGCGCTCTCGGCCTCGGCGAGCGCCTGCCTCAACCGCTCGGGCTCGCGCGCGACCATTTGCGCGAGCGTGAGGTTCCCGACGATGGCGGTAAGAATGTTGTTGAAATCATGCGCGATCCCGCCGGCGAGCACCCCCACGGACTCGAGCTTTTGGGCCTTCAGGAGATCCTCCTCGAACCGCCGCTCGGCGCTCACGTCCTGAAACACGATCACGACCCCCGCGACCCTATGATCGGCAAGGCGGATCGGGGCGGCCTGGTATGTGACCGTGGGCGCCGATCCCGCGCGGCCGGCCAGGCGTGCCCGTTCCGGCGGGCAAGCCAGGCCGGCCAGCACCCGCGCCGCGGGGTCGGAGAGCGCCTCGCCGGTCGCGAGATCCTCGCCCCGAAACACCGCCGCGAGGGGCTGCCCCAAGGCCTCGGAGCGCGCGGTGCCGGTCAGGGCGTGGGCGGCGGCGCTCCAGAGCCGGACCACGCCTGTTGCGTCGGTGGCGACGAGCCCCTCGCCGAGACTATCGAACACGGCCGTGAGCCACCGCCGGTCGCGCGCACTTTGCGCGCCGAGTGCGGCAAGCGCCTGGCCACGCTCGGCGCTCGCCGCCAGCGCCTCGAGGTCCTGGACATGCCGGACGCGCGCGCGCGTCAGGGCGTGCGCGCGATGCGCGCCGGCGAGGGCGAGCGCCGCGATCCGGGCGAGGGCCCACGCAAGCGCCACATCGGCCTCGCCGTAACGCCGGCCTTCTTCGGACAAGACGAAGCTGACGACCCCGCCCCGGCCCTTGGCGCCCGCCGGCAGGGGCACGCGCAGGAGTGAGCGGGGCCTGTGCGCCACAACCGGGATCATCGGGTCCTCATGCCCTTCGAGGTCGGCAAAGAGCTCCGCCTCGCCGGTCCGCGCAACCCCGCCCAGGGCCCAGCCGCAGGTCTCCTGCGCGCACCGATGGAGCGTCACCCGCGGCGCACCTGGGGCCGCCTCGGCGCAGGCCACGCGCACGCACCCGTCCTCGCACGCGGCGACGAGACAGACCTGCGCGAAGCGCGGCACCACCCCGGCCGCGAGGGCTTTGAGGACGTCCTCGGGGTCGCACGATGCGCATACGCGCTCGGCCATCTCGCCCAAGAACGCGGCGATCTCCGACTCGCCCGGATAGTCGGCGGCGATGCAGGTCCCGATCCAGCGCCCGCCCTCTGCCACGGCGTCTGCCTGAATGCGATGCCCCCGGTCGCCCCCAGGCGTCGTCACCCGCGCCGTCACGTCCAAGGCCGTGCGCGCGCGCCGGGCCCGGTCCCAGGCCGCCTGGACCGCCGGGCGATCCTCGGCATGCACGAGTGTCTCCAGGCCTCGCGGCCCGCGCTCGCCGGCACCGCTGTCGTCCGGCCAGCGCCGATTCCGGAAATCCACCGTCCCATCGGCGCGCGCCGCCCAAGTCATGACGGGCAGCGCTTCGAGCGCCGCCTGCGCGCCATACCCGAGGTCCGCCGCGAGCGCGGATCGCGCCGGCGGGCGTCGTTCGGCCTCGACGCGCGCAAGGCATGCATAAAGCCCCTCTTCATCGGGCGGCGCGATCATCCAGGCACGATCCGTGAGGAGCCCCTGTTCGGCGATGTCGGCGGCCAGGCGCTTGCCCAAGGCCTCGTCGGCTACGAGTACGAGCGGGAGGCTTGGCGCCGCCTCGTGAATGCGGTGGGCCGCGCGCACGCTGACGCGCGCCCGGGCGTGGATGACGGCGGCCAACGGGGGTGGCCCTGCGTGACGCGCGCGCACGAGATAACGCAGGGCCCCCGAGAGACGGCGCGCGCAATACACGGCACAGAGGAGGCGTTCGGCGCAACGGGCGATCGACTCGAGACCGGCTCCCCCTTGCGAGTCCACAACCAGTATGGTGTTTGCCACAGCCGCCGCCCCGATCCAGAACCCACAGCATGGAGCGGCCTCGACGTCCGGGCTATCCCCCGAACGGTCCTCCGGCGCTTTGGGCTTAGAGCAACACCATCGCGTCGCCGTAGCTGAAGAAACGGTAACGCGCGCGCACCGCATGGCGATAGGCCGCGAGCACGCGCTCCTGGCCCGCGAAGGCACAGACCAGCATCAAGAGCGTCGATCGCGGCAAGTGGAAGTTGGTGATCAGACCGTCGATCACACGAAACGGAAATCCCGGGGATATGAAAAGATCCGTGTCTCCCTCAAAGGGCAGGAGGGACCCCGCGCGCGCGGCGCTTTCGAGGGCCCGCGCGCTCGTGGTCCCGACGGCGATCACCCGACCCCCGCGCCCGCGCGCGCGCTCCACGGCCGCGACGCATGCCGGCGAGACGTGCGTGCGCTCCGCGTGCAAGCGCCCCGCGGCGAGCGTCTCGGGGCGCGCCGGCCGGAAGGTCCCGGCCCCGACATGCAAGGTCACGAACGCGCGCTCGATACCGGCCTTGGCCAGATCCGCGAGCAACGGCTCGTCGAAATGCAGGCCCGCGGTGGGCGCCGCCACCGCACCGCGCTCGCGGGCATAGACCGTCTGATAGCGCGAGCGGTCCTCGCCGGTGTCCGGTCGCTTGATGTAAGGCGGCAGCGGGACGTGGCCGAAGCGCTCGATGAGCGTGAGCGGGTCCTCGGGCCCGGCAAACCGCACCTCCGTCAGT
>DAHWKH010000076.1 GCA_027343725.1 Acidiferrobacteraceae bacterium | reverse complement strand
TTTGCGCGCCATCTGGCGCCCGAGCGGGCCTTTCGGCAACATCCCGCGCACCGCGGTCTCGAGAATGCGTTCCGGCGCGCGCGCTTTCAGCTGTGTGAAGGTGTGGGTCTTGAGGCCGCTCTGGTAGCCCGAGTAGTGATGATAGGTCTTGCTCTCGGCCTTGCGTCCGGTCACCTGCACCTTTTCGGCGTTCACCACCACGATGTAGTCACCGGTGTCGACGTGCGGCGTGAACTCGGGCTTGTGCTTGCCGCGCAGGCGGCGCGCGATCTCGCTCGCAAGACGCCCCAACACGTGGTCCGAGGCGTCGATGACAAACCAATCGCGCCTTACTGTCTCCGACTTCGCCGAGAACGTCGCCATCACAAAATTCCGCATACGATAGGGGGTGAAGGGCGGCATGGTACGGAGGACGCGCGAGCCTGTCAACGGGAGCGCAACCGTTATTGACCTGCGGACCTTACGGGTATATAAACGCGGGAAAAAAGAAGGCGTGGGGTCACCACGCCTTGAACCACCACTAGGAGGATGGAGGAGTCGTTACGCAGCGGGGATAGGAGCCCGCTCCATAAAAAAGCATATCATAATTATCTAATATAAAATCCGGGCTGTCAAGGGGCCCCGCAAACCGTAAAAGATATCCGTGTCGTCCTCCCTTAAGAGGGCTCACCGGGGGAGAGGTTCCCGCTCCCCCGCCCTTTTTTCCTCTTCCTCGGGGTCCAATCGCAGGCGCGCCACCGGCTGGCCGCCGATCACATGCCGTTCCAGGATCTCGTCGATGTCCTCGCGGTCCACGTAGGTGTACCATATGCCCTCCGGGTAGACGACCAGTACCGGACCCTCTTCGCAACGATCCAGGCAGCCGGCGGTATTGATGCGTACGCCGCCCGGACCGGACAGGCCCAGGGCCTTGATCCGCTCCTTGGCGTAGTCCCGAAGGGCGCGCGCGTCCTGCTGCTGGCAGCACCGGCGGCCGCCGGTGCGCTCGTTGGTGCAAAAAAAGACGTGTTGCCGATAATACACGAGGCCTCCTATCGCACTGCTCGACCGATATCAGGATCCCGATGCGCGCGCCGCTGCCGTTCGGGCGGCGGCCGACCGCTGCGTCGCCTGCGGACTGTGCCTGCCGCACTGCCCGACCTATAGGGACAGTCTAAACGAAAACGAGTCCCCGCGCGGGCGCATCGCGCTCTTGCGCGCCTGCGCCCAGGGCACGCTCCCGGCCTCTTTGCGTCTTGTCGCGCACATCGACCATTGCCTCGGCTGCCAGGCCTGCGAAGCGGTCTGCCCAAGCCAGGTCCCCTACGCCCGGCTCCTGCAGGACGGCCGCGCCCTGTTGCGCGCGAAGACACGCCCGGGCCTGCGGGCACGCCTTGCGCGCCTGCTCGTGCGCGCAACGAACAGCCCAGCGCTCGTTCTCTGGGGTTATCGGCTGGCGCGCATCGCCCAGGCCTTAGGCCTCCTGCCGCTCCTCGGCGAGCCGCTCGCCACGGGTCTCAGGGACCTTCCCTCCCGCGCGCGCGTGCGCCCGATGCGCACCACCCTGACCCATGGTCCGGCCGCCGCGCTCTTTACAGGCTGCACCGCCGATCTCGACCGCGAGACGCTCAATGCCGCTCTGCGCCTCCTGGCCGCCGTGGGTGAGCCCGTGAACCTCCCCCCGTCCCAGGGGTGCTGCGGCGCGCTCGCCCGTCACGCCGGCTGGGCCGATATCGCGGCGCGCCAGGAACACCGCAACCGCGAGGCCTTCGCGGGCGCCTCGGCGGTGATCACGACCGCAAGCGGCTGCGCGGCGGCGTTGCGCCTCGCCGATCGGGAGGGTCCCTTCCCGCCGGTCTTCGATATCCACCGCTATCTCCTCGCCAAGACCGCGATCGCCGAGGTCCGGTTCCGGCCCTGGGCGGGCACCATCGCCGTCCACAGCCCCTGCTCGCTGCGGAACGCGCTGCGCGGCGCGCAGGACGTACCCGCTCTCCTCGCCCTCATTCCCGAGGCGCGCATCGTGCCGCTCGCCCAATCGGGCTGCTGCGGAGCGGCGGGCGATCACTTTCTGCGCGAGCCCGCGCGCGCGCAGGCACTGGCCGATAAGACCCTCGCCGAGCTCGCAACCCTCAAACCCGACATCGTGGTCTCGGCCAACATCGGCTGCGCCTTGCATCTCGCGGCGGCCTTGCGCCGCCAGGGACACGATCTGCCCATCGTGCATCCGCTCTTGGTCCTGGCGCGACAACTCCCATCCCCGGACGGGCCGTGCTAAAGTCGACTCATGAGAGTTCTTTCGCGTATCGACCGCCTCATCGATCACACCGACCAGAGCCTCAAGGCGCTGTTCACCCACGCGCCGGCCGATCCCTACCCAGAGACCGTCCCGCGCGCGCAAGACACACTCTCGGATCGCGACCGGACGCTGGCCGCGCGCCTCATGCGCGTCAATCACGCCGGTGAGATCGCAGCGCAGGCGCTGTATCAGGGCCACGCCCTGTGCGCCGCGCAACCGGAGGTGCACGAGGTCATGCGCACGGCCGGGCGCGAGGAGTTGACCCATCTGCAATGGATGGCCGCGCGACTGCGCGAACTGAAGAGTCGCCCAAGCTACCTGACGCCGGTCTGGTATGCGGGTTCGTTCGCGATCGGGGCCGCCACCGCGCTGCTCGGCGATGCCGTAAGCCTCGGCTTCGTCGCCGAAACCGAACGCCAGGTGGTGGCCCACCTGGAGGGCCACTTGCAGCGCCTGCCGGAGGCCGACCGCAAAAGCCGCGTGATCCTCGAACACATGGTGCAAGACGAGGCCCGGCACGCAACCCGCGCCATGGAAAAGGGCGGCGTGCACCTGCCCTTGCCCGTGCGCCTGGGCATGCGGCTCGCCGCGCGCGTCATGACCCGCACGGCCTTCTGGGTCTGACCCGTTCTTCCCGAGGGGCCCCGACCTTTAAGCGGGCAAGGCGATGATCTGCACGAGCGTGCCTTCCGGGTCGCGGCAATAGAGGCTGCGGGAGCCGTCGCGATGGGTGCGCGGCGGGGCGCTGATCGGCGTGCCCGCGGCCATGAGTCGCGCATGCCAGTCGTCGACCTCGGCCGGTGTCGCCACCGCGAAACCGATGTGATCGAGGCGCCCGCCGGGGACCGGCGTGCCGCGGTGCAAGGCGAGGTTGTCCGCGCCGTTCGAGAGATAGACGTTGTCCTCGTCCGGCCGCCACACCACCTCGAGCCCCAGGACGCGCGTATAGAAGTCCTCGCTCGCCTGCAGGTCCGCGCACGTGAGTGCCACGTGGCAGAGGGAGAGACCGGAACCCATCGCTAATCGACCTCGACGATCTCGAAGGAGTGGCTGATGGCGGCCGTCTTTTCGAGCATGATCGACACCGAGCAGTAGGTCTCGGCCGAAAGCCGGATGGCGCGCTCCACCACCGATTCCTTGAGACCGCGCCCGCTGACCGTGAAATGCACGTGGATGCGGGTGAAGACCTTGGGATCCTCGGGCGCGCGATCCGCCTCGATGCGGGTACTGCAGGCACGCACGTCGGCGCGCCCCTTGCGCAGGATGTGGACGACATCGAACGACGTGCAGCCGCCCAAACCCGCCAGCACCATCTCCGTCGGCCGCGGCCCAAGGCCCCGGCCGCCGTGTTCGGCGGGCCCATCCATCACCAGACGATGACCGCTCTCGGTCGTGGCGCTGAAGGCCACTTCCCCTTCCCACTCGACTGCCACTTTCATAGCCACCCCATGAACAATTGCCGTAATCTCTCCCCGGGATCGGGCGCCGTCATAAAGGCCTCGCCGATCAAGAATCCCTGGAGGCCGCCGGCGCGCAGCCGCGCGACATCCTCGGGCGCCCCCACCCCGCTTTCCGTGATCACGAGCCGCCCTGCGGGCACCGCGCGCACGAGCGCAAGGCTCGTCTCAAGCGTCGTCGCGAAGGTCTTCAGGTCGCGATTGTTGATTCCGATGAGCGCCTCGGGCAAGGCCAGGGCGCGTTCGAGTTCGTGTGGGTCGTGCACCTCGATCAAGGCATCGAGGCCGTAATCGCGCGCGCTCCCGGCCAGGTCCGCGAGCCCGTCGCCTGGGAGCGCGGCCACGATCAAAAGACAGGCATCGGCCCCCATCGCCCGGGACTCGGCGACCTGATAGCGGTCGACCACGAAGTCCTTGCGCAGCACCGGCAACCGGCAGCTCGCGCGCGCGCGCACGAGGTCGCTCGCACTCCCCTGAAAGTAGGGGCCGTCCGTCAACACCGACAGGGCGGCGGCACCCGCCTGCTCGTAGGCGCGCGCAAGCGCCTGCGGGTCGAACGCATGCCGCAGGAGGCCGCGGCTCGGGGAGGCGCGCTTCATCTCGGCGATCACGGCCGGGCGTCCCTTGGCCACTTGGGCCTCGAGCGCCGCCACGAAGCCGCGCGCGGGCGGCAGGGCCGCGATCCGCTCTTCGAGGACCGAGAGGCCAACACTCGCACGCGCGCGCGCGACCTCCGCCCGCTTATCGCACAGGATGCGCGTCAGGACGTCGTTCATGACGCGTGGGCGCGCGTGAACGCGGCCCACTCCGCGAGTTTTTGCAGCGCCGATCCCACCTGCAGGACCGCGCGCGCCCGCGCGATGCCGGCGGGGAGATCGGGGGCCAGGCCCGCCACGTAGAGGCCGGCCCCGGCATTCAAGGCAATCGCGGTGCCGGCGACCCCGTCACCGCCGGCGAGCGCCGCGCGCAAAAGCGCGAGGCTCTCCGCGGCATCGGCAACCCTGAGGGCCCCGATATCGCCGGGGGTCAGACCGAAATCCGCGGGTTCGATCCGGTAGCGGCGCAGCGCCCCCGCGCGCCACTCGCACACCGCGGTCGGCGCCCCGGGGCTGATCTCATCGAGGCCGTCTTCGGCGTGCACGACGAGCGCGTGCTCGCTGCCCAAGTCCCGGAGGGCCGAGGCGAACGGCTCGAGGAGCGCGTCCGCGAACACGCCGACGAGCTGGCGCGGCGCGCGCGCCGGGTTCGTGAGCGGGCCTAAGAGATTGAACAGGGTGCGCACGCCGAGCTCCTTGCGGGCCACGGCCGCATGACGCATCGCCTCGTGATGGCGCTGCGCGAACAGGAAGCCGATCCCCAAGTCATCGATGCAACGCCCAACGAGCGCCGGGTCGAGATCCAACACCACACCCGCGGCCTCGAGGACATCGGCGCTGCCCGAGCGGCTCGAGACCGAGCGGTTTCCGTGCTTCGCGACCCGCGCGCCCGCGCACGCGCACACGAGTGCGGCGCCAGTCGAGATATTGAACGTCGAGGCCCCGTCCCCGCCCGTGCCGCAGGTATCGATGAGATGCCGGCGATCGGCGACCGTGACCGGGACCGCGAGATCGCGCAGGACTTGGGCCGCGGCCACCATTTCCTCGACCGACTCGCCCTTGACGCGCAAGCCCATGAGGAAACCGCCCACTTGCACCGGCGTGCCCGCCCCGCTCATCACGATCGCAAGCGCGGACTTCATTTCCTCGGCCGTGAGGCCGCGCGCCTCGGCCAGTGTGCGCAAGGCGCCTTCGAGGCCATTCACGGGCGGCGGGCCCCCAGAAAATTCGCAAGCAGTCCCCGGCCGTGCTCGCTCAGAATCGATTCCGGGTGGAACTGCACCCCCTCCACCGGCCACCATTTGTGGCGCAGTCCCATGATCTCGTTGTCATCGCCGCTCACGGCCGTGACCTCGAGGCATTCCGGCAAGTCGTCCTGCGCCACCACCAGCGAGTGATAGCGGGTGGCCGCGAAGTCCTCTGGCAGGCCCTGAAACACCCCGACGCCGGTATGGTGGATGGGCGAGGTCTTGCCGTGCATCACGCGTTTGGCGCGCACGACGCGCCCGCCGAAGGCCTGGCCGATGCTCTGATGACCGAGACACACCCCGAGGATCGGGATGTGCTCGCCGAAGCGCAAGACGAGGTCGAGCGAGATGCCGGCCTCGTTGGGCGTGCAAGGGCCGGGCGAGATCACGATGCGCTCAGGCGCCAGGCGCTCGATCTCCGCGAGCGTGATCTCGTCGTTGCGCGCGACGCGCACCTCTTCCCCCAGCTCCCCCAAATATTGCACGAGGTTGTAGGTGAAGGAATCGTAATTATCGATCATCAGCAACAAGGCTGGCCGTCTCCCCTAGGCCCCACTCGCGACTTTGGCGTTTGCCGCCCGCGTTCTCCCGCATGGGCCGTGGGCCATCATCGGAATCCGCGGGAATCGCGGGTATTGTGCCAGAGGCGCAGGCAAGCGTCGATCGGCTCCGATCAAACCCGCAACCACGCTCGCACAGGATCCCGGGGGCGGCGCCGTCATTGCCACAACACCGCGCGTCCCGGCCTAGCGCCGACTTCTTGATGGCGCGCGGTTCAGGCCGGATTGCCCATCGAACAGGCTCCGCCCGGACCGATGGCCACGCTTTCCCGAAACCGGATAGCCGACAACCAATCAGGCCGCCGGAATATCCCTGTTCATGACCATTTCCGTAAAGGCATCAGCGGCAAGAGCTTCGAGAAGCTCGAAATCGTCTTTCGGCAATTTCTTGATCGAAGCGTGCGACGGAATCTCTTGTGTCGGCGTATACACGATGCGCACAGCCTTCAAGCGCCCACTGCAAACGTCTCTCACCCTCCCGACATCCGCAATGCCAAAACCGGCCTTCTGACCGATCTGCTTGCCCTGCCGGCCCGCAGCCGCCCGCAATTCCGCGACGCACTGCACGACTCTCTCCGCGTGTGTGGCACCCTGATGATATTCGACCCAGTTCACCGAAAGCGCCTCTTCCCCGTCCCGCAACTCAAAGGCGCTGGGAAGAAAGCCGAGGACATTGTCGTGATCGTCCCTCCTGAGGCGGGCCCAGGGCACACGTCGTAAAACGTGACGCGCATTCAGCAATTGTTGGCCTGTCTTCAGCATTTATGACAGCCACCGTTCCGGCTCATAGGGCTTGAGGCTCTCGACGAGACGCGACACCGCAACCTGGCCGGCGAAACGCGCCTCCTCCCCCTGCCTCTCGTCCGATATCACCCACCGCACGCGGTCTTTCGGCAAAAACTCAATGGTCAAGCGATCCCGTGCGCGCGTCCAGGCCGCGAGCAAATAGCCCCGCTGCGACAAACCCAATCCCGGTCTCACCGTCGGCGAGAGGGCCAAGATGGCCTTTAGGAACGTCGCAAAAGACGCCCTCTCGACGGGTCGGTCTTCGGGATCCCATTCCTCGGGATCGTGGAGGGAATCCAATTGCCGAAAGAGCCGGTCGCGCCACTCGCGATCCATGTGCATAGCGACTTGCGAGGTCAGAACCTTCGCATTGGCCGTCGCATCGAACAACCTGGCTTCGAGCGCCTCTTCGCCCGTGATCTGCAAACCGAAGGCCGCGGGTGACGGGGGATTATGAAGGGACGTCACGCGCTTTCTGAGAAGCGCAAGCGACTTATCCTCGTTGCGGTACGGGGGAGAAAAGGGGCTGGTTGTCGAAATATCGGACAAGGTCTGGCTCCGTAATGACACGGGTTTGTAAACAAACTCATTTCTCACGTCGGAACAACCCTCTCGCGTGATCGGTGACACACGACTCGAACACTCGATTCTTTTTGTGCCTGATTTGATCCAGGAGATCAAAAATCTCCTTGTCCTTTTGAGGGACCTCAACCTGTCTCGTGATGTCTTGATCGATGATGAACGAGGCATGATTCAAAATGGGCGACGGGACCGACGCGGAATTGATCACCAATTCCGCTTTGAGGTCATCCATCAGGATTTTGACCTGCACGGAATACGCTTGCAGCGGGCCGAATTCGGAGGCGACATGGGGAAATACGTTCAAATACTTCTCGTGCTCGACGGTCGGCCCTTCAACGGGGATATCCAGGCGATTGATGTATCGGACACCGATTCTCTGAACGGTCCGAAATCCCAGTGTCCGTCTCCAAAGCCTCCAATCTCTGCGAAAGCGATCAAAAAACCGGTCCCATCCCGGATAAGGCGCAAGCTGGGAAACCGTGATCGACCTCGGGAGCAGCACAAGAAGCTCCGTCAGGTCGGACGAGGAAAGCCTGTAACCACGATCGGTCTCTTGCACGTTCGAGTTCGGCGTGTCCCCCAATTCGACGTTCACGCTGACCGTTTTGAACATCTGGCTGTGGGGGTAGCGTCGGGAGAAGGTTTTTTGGAGATCCGTTAAATCCTCTTCAATCGGACGCGCGAAACCAATCCCAATGACGGCTTCGGTAATCGGCGGCTGATCGTATGGTTGTGCTGGCACCGTATCGCCCAGGATCCCATTTGTGAGTTACACGTAACCCATCCCATGCGCCGACACTCACCTGGCAGGCCGGATCGGTCCTTATGGGCATGCCGATCGCGCTCGGCCAAGCTCGGGCGCCCAAATCATAAGCGATTCCGGCCGATGTTGTCACCGGGCAAATCCGGCCGGATCATGGGCGACAGTCGCTGTCGGCCACCCCCTCCCACTCTTTGCCGGGTACGCGGGCCGCAATCCGGCCGATGCCGTCAACATCCTGTCATTCCGTGTCTTTTCGCGGGGAGGGGACATAACGGGCGGCATGCCCCCCACTCACCGCTCACCCGATTGAGGCCGTTTCAGCCCGATCCCACAGGTCGTCGTGGGCCCTTCGGGCTCACACGCCTGTCCCCGAGGACTTGCCGTACAGGGCGCGCAGTTCCCCCTTGGCGCGCTCCAGTACGAGGCGCTGGGATGCGGGCAGGCTTTGGCCCGCGCGATTGATGTAAAACGTGAGCATGGACATCGCCGAGCGCAGCGGGGAGGCCTTGCGGCGCGCGCTCCGATCAGCGGAGCGTTTGAGCGACAACGCGATGGCGCGCGGGTCCGGTTGCGAGAACACGCCGGGCTCGAGGTCCAAGGCATTGCTCGTTTGTGTGACCCGCTGAGACCAGCGCTTGGTCCTGGTCGCCATGGCGCCCCCGACAAAACCACCCGCCCGCGAGTCTCGACTTGGGCCAACCGCCTGTCAACGGGCGTTGGCCCAAGCCCCCCGCCCGACGGAACCGCGGCCGTTTACGAGCGCTCGCTGCGATCCACGCCCCGGGCCGCGAGTTCGGCGGCCTTGAACATGGCGCGGCCCTTGTTCAGGGTCTCCTCCCATTCGCGCTCGGGCACCGAGTCGGCGACGATCCCGGCCCCCACTTGCAGGTAGAGCCGGCCGTCGCGGATGACGGCGGTGCGGATCGCGATCGCCATATCCATATTGCCGCTCCACCCGATATAGCCGACCGCGCCCGCGTACAGGCTGCGCTTGATGGGCTCGAGCTCGTCGATGATCTCCATCGCCCGGATCTTGGGCGCGCCCGTCAGGGTGCCTGCGGGAAACGTCGCGCGCAAGACATCGAGGGCATCGAGCCCCTCCAGCAACCGGCCGGTGACGTGCGAGACGAGATGCATGACGTGCGAATAGCGTTCGATGACCATGCGTTCGGTCACGGCGACGCTCCCGGTCGCCGCCACCCGCCCCAAATCGTTGCGCCCGAGATCCACGAGCATGACGTGTTCCGCGATTTCCT
>DAHWKH010000041.1 GCA_027343725.1 Acidiferrobacteraceae bacterium | reverse complement strand
GCAGTCATCGGACAAGTATCCGAAACGGCGCATGAAAAGTCTATCTTCTCCACCCGGTGACGCGCCCGGCGCGCTGTTTGTCGTCGCGACGCCCTTGGGCAATCTGGAGGACCTTTCGCCGCGCGCGCTTGCGGTCCTGCGCTCGGTGGCGACGATCTGCGCCGAGGATACGCGCCACACCCGAATTTTGTGCGCCCACTGGGGCATCGACACGCCGCTTCTGGCTCTACACGAGCACAACGAGCGCGCGCGCAGCGAGTCGCTGCTTGCGCGCCTGACGGGGGGTGAGTCGCTCGCGCTCGTGAGCGACGCCGGCACGCCGCTCATCAGCGACCCGGGCTATCGCCTGGTGCGCGGCGCGCGGGCGGCGCACATCCCCGTTTATGCCGTGGCCGGGCCGAGCGCGGTCGCGGCGGCCCTGTCCGTCGCGGGCATCCCCTGCGATCGCTTCGCCTTCGAGGGCTTCCCGCCCGCGCACCAGGCGGCGCGCCGGGCCTTCTACGCGGCGCTCGCGGCCGAGCCGCGCACGCTCGTCTTCTACGAGTCGCCGCACCGGCTGCGCGCAAGCCTCGAGGATTTGTGCGCGACATTCGGCGAGGCGCGGCCGGCGGCCTTGCTGCGGGAGTTGACCAAACGGTTCGAGGACGGGCGGCTCGGGACGCTTGCGGATCTGGCCCGGGCCGTGCAGGCGCATACCGTCAAAGGCGAGTGCGTCCTCGTCGTGCAAGGGGCCCCGGCACCGGCCGATGACGGCGAAGCCGAACGCGTTTTGCGCCTCCTGCTCAAGACGCTCCCCGTGCGCCAGGCGGTCGATCTCGCGGTCGCGATCACCCATGCCCCGCGCAAACAGCTCTACCAGCAGGCCCTGGCCTGGAAGGATTCCGGGTCGTAGCGCTATAAATATGAATATTTATATATTCTCATATTCTTGATATATATCAGACCTTCGCTTGAGGGCATTCCGGGCTTGTGGGAGAATCCGCCATGACCGCGCCAAATCCATTGCCAGGTTTGCCGGTCTTGCGCATGGGCATGAGGATCGGCGACTGAGGGAGGGGTAGGGGCAATGCGAAAGGCAGTCCGTAAGGCGGTGTTTTGGGGATTGGGGGGAATGTGGCTTATGGGCAGCGCTTATGCGGCGGCCCCGGTGAAAACCCCGGCGATCGTGAAGACCACGTGTTCGGCCTGCCACGGCGTCACAGGGATATCGTTAGTCCCGACGTTTCCGAACTTGGCCGGTCAAGGCGCGCCCTACACCGAGAAGCAGATCCGCGACTTCCAGAACCACAAACGCGCCGATCCCCTCGCGAAATCGATTATGTGGGGCATGGCCGCCACGATTCCGAAGAACAAGATCGACGAGATCGCGGACTATTTCGCGCACCAGAAGGGGGCCCCGGGTGCTGCCGAAAACCCGAAGCTTGTAGCCGCCGGACGCAAAATCTACATGGGGGGTGTGGCGACCGATCACCTCCCCGCGTGCATGGCCTGCCACGGCCCGACGGGACGCGGATTGCCGCCTTTGTTCCCGCGGCTCGCCGGCCAGCATATGACCTACGTCATCGCGCAATTGCAGGCCTTCAAGACCAAACAACGCGCCAACGACCCGCTCGCCATCATGCGGACGATCGCCGGAAAGCTGTCGGCGAAGCAGATGAGCGCGCTCGCCGCCTACATTCGCACCCTGTGACCCGGGGCGCGTGATGCCGCATTACCAACCGAGCCCCGGATACCTCGAAGGCCGTGCCATCCTGGTCACGGGCGCGGGCGACGGTCTCGGCCGTGCGGCCGCCCGGGCGTACGCCCGCTCGGGGGCCGAGGTCATCCTGCTCGGCAAAACGGTGGCCAAACTGGAATCGGTCTATGACGAGATCGTGGCGTCCGGGGGGCCGGAACCGGCCGTCTATCCGCTCGACCTGAGCGGGGCGAGCGCCCGCGATTACCGCGACTTGGCCGAGAACATCCGCGGGCAGATCGGGCATCTCGAGGGCATTCTCCACAATGCCGCCGTGCTCGAACTGTTGACCCCGCTTGCGTTTCACCCCGCGGATATCTGGGAGCGCACGCTGCGCGCGAACCTGACCGCGCCGTTTCTTTTGACCCAGGCGTGCCTGCCGCTGCTCACGGCCGCCGCGGATGCCGCGATCCTCTTCACGAGCGATGAGTGTGCCGTCACCGCCAAGGGGTATTGGGGGGCTTACGGCGCGAGCAAGGCGGGTGTCACGAACCTCGCGCTCATGTGGGCGCGTGAACTGAGCGACACCGCCATCCACGTCCATGCCCTGGACCCGGGGCCCGCGCGCACCGGTATGCGGCTGCGCACACACCCGGGGGCGCCCTTGTCGTCCTGGCCGGAACCCGACGCCCTGATGCCAGCCTATGTGCGCTTCATGGGGCCGGACGGCGCCGGCGACGGCCACGATTGGGTGCGCGCCGTCGAATGGATGGATGCCGCGGGCGACGCGCAAACGGTCCTGAAGAGCGGGATCCGTTGAGTCGGGAGAAGGGGGCCTGGGGGACGCGACGTTCCCGGCGAGATCGAAGGTATCTGAGGCGTTAAGGGGAAGGTATGGCAAATACAGTCGAAGACGTGAAAGACAGGCCCAACATGGCGCGCCGGCGCTTCCTGACGGCCGCGACGTCGGTGGTCGGGGCCACGGTCGTGGGGTCGGTGGCGGTGGCGATGGTCGAGAGCCTGGAGCCGACCGCGGCCGAGGCCGCTATGGCCTCGACGGTCGTGAACTTGGCGCCCATCGAGCCCGGGATGCAGCTGACGGTCCCCTGGC
>DAHWKH010000025.1 GCA_027343725.1 Acidiferrobacteraceae bacterium | reverse complement strand
GCGCCCGCCGCGCGCGTCCGCGAGGCCCTCATGGCCATGCTCGCGGACCCACGCGGGCGCTGGATCCTCGCCGACCATCGCGAGGCGCGCTCGGAATACGCCCTGACGGCGGTCCTCGGCGAGAGTGCGCGCAATGTGCGTGTCGATCGGACATTCGTCGATGAGGCGGGGGTGCGTTGGATCATCGACTACAAGGTGAGTCGCCATGAAGGCGGCAGTCGCGAGGCCTTTCTGGACCGCGAGTGCGAGCGCTACACGCCCCAACTCACGGCCTACGGGCAGGCCTTCCGAGCGTTCGATGCGCGCCCCATCCGTTTGGCGCTCTACTTTCCGTTGCTGGCGGTGATGCGCGATTGGCCCTACGAGGCCGGGGGGGATGCGTGATGCCGCCTGGAGGGGGAGTGGGATCGCGCCGCCAGGGCGTTTGCGACTACCACGTCGGGCCCTTCCTGGGCCACGATGTGGAAGTGCCCGTAGCGCGCCCACGCCGGTATGTCCTGACGGGGGCCCGCGATCATGACGGGCCGGCGGCGGACGAGGCGCACGAGGGCCTCACCGGTGATGAGCCGGCGTGGGCGGAAGTGGCGGATCCCATAGTACAGGTCGCCCTGATGGGGATCGAAGACATAGATCGGGCGGTGGAGGTAGAAATCGAAAGACGACAGGTCCTCGTAGTGGTGAGCGACGAAGACGTCGGTGTAGGGCGTCAGGCGCCCGTGGATCGCGCGCGCGAGCCGCTTCGAGGAATAGGCCCCGGGGTGGGCCAGGAAGAAGATCAGAAAGAGGGCGCTTGAGGCGGCGAGCGTGCCGATGGCGGCTTGCATGAGGAGGCGGTCTTGCTGGGGCCTGTGTTCCTGCAGCGCGGCCAGGAAGAACCCGAGGTAGACAAGGGCGACCGCCACCACGTAGGGGCGCATGGCCGGATGTGGGATATGGAGAGCGAAGAGCGCGCCCACGATGCACAGAAGGGCGAACAGCGCGAGCCACCATGGGAGGGTCGCGTTCTTCCGGTCCGGCAGCGCGCGCCCGGTGAAGAGCGCAAGGGCCGGAAAGGCCGGCAACATATAATAAGACGACGAGGTCTTGGAGATCGTAAAGAATACGAGATAGACCGCGGCCCACAGCAAGAGGAAGCGATCGAGGCGGTCATAGGGGCGCCTGCGCACGAGGGCCTCGAGGAAAAACGGGGTCCAGGGGAAGATGCCGAGCACGAGGTGTTCGAGATTGTAATAGACCGGCGGTTGCCGGTAGTCCATGGGCTTCAAGGTCCCAAGAAACCGATCGAAGTGCTCCTGGATGATGTAGCGATCGAAAAACCCCGGGACATGGAGCGTCATCCAGACGTGCCACGGCAGGGCGATCACGAAAAAGACGCCTAAGGCGATCAGGAAGGGACGCCAGGGGATGCGTTTGCGTTCGATGGCGAGGAACGCCAGGACGATCAATCCCGGCAGGACGATGCCGATCAGGCCCTTGGTGAGGACCGCGAGCGCGCTCGCCGCCGCCGAGCCGTAGAGATACGACGGCTTGTCGGGGTTCTCGATGTAGGCGTAGAAGGCGAGCAGCGTGATGGTATGAAAAACAGTGAAGGTCATGTCGAACATCGCGAGTTGCGACATGATGTAAAAGCCGATCGAGGTGAGCAGGATCAACGCCGGCCAGACGGGCTCGGCGAAGCGCCGGCGCGCGAACACCGTGACGGTCGCGAGCGTCCCGAGGGCGGCGAGCGCCGAGGGCAGCCGGGCGGCGAATTTTCCGATGCCGAAGACCTTGTAGGCGGCCATGATGAGCCAGTACAAAAGCGGCGGTTTCTCGAGATAGGGGAGCCCGTCGAGGCGCGGGATCAGGGGGTTGCCCGCGAGCATTTCGCGCGCCACCTCCGCGTAGAGGCCCTCGTTCAAGTTGAACAACGGGCGCAGGGTCAGCGGCACGAAGATTAAAAGGAGTGTGGCCAGGATCAGGAGGAGGGTGCGCGCGCGCACTGTGGATAAAAAACGCATGAGCCCGATGATAACAAATCGTGATGCGCGCTGCCGAACGCCGCCTTGACCGAGGATGGCGCCCGGGGAGGGGTCCGGCCCCGGGCGCCCGGCCATCAGGACGAGGCGCCGAGTCGGGCCGCGATCGTGGCCACGTGGCGCCCCTGAAAGCGCGCGATCGCAAGCTCGTTGGCGCTTGGCATCCGGCTGCCGTCACCACCCGCGATCGTGCCCGCGCCGTACGGGCTGCCGCCCGAGATCTCACCTAAGTCCATGAGGTTTTGGCAGGAATAGGGCACGCCCACGAGGATCATGCCGTGATGCAGGAGGGTCGTATGGAAGGAGGTGATGGTCGTCTCCTGCCCCCCGTGCTGGGTCGCGGTGCCGACGAAGACGCTGCCGATCTTGCCGATCAAACTGCCCGCGTTCCAGAGCGCGCCGGTGCGGTCCAGGAAGTTGCGCATCTGGCCGCACATATTGCCAAAACGCGTGGGCGTGCCGAACACGATGGCGTCGTAGTGGGGGAGCTCGTCGGGTTCGGCCACCGGCGCCTTTTGGTCGGTTTTGGCGTGGAGGGCCGCGAGCGTCTCGGGCGGCATCACCTCCGGGACCCGCTTGATCGTGACCTCGCTGCCCGCGACCTCGCGCGCGCCGCTTGCCACCTCCTCGGCCATGCGCTCGACATGGCCCCAGGTGCTGTAGTAGAGAACCAGGATGCGACTCATAGGGGTTACCTCCTTGTTGTTGGGAAAGTCCGTTGCGAGGGCGTATGATTCCCCTTTCGGTTATCTTTGGAAAGTAGGTACTTTAAAGTAACTATGGAGACACCATCCCCCTGTCCGGTCGACGCGGTCCTGAAGCTCCTCTCCGGGGCCTGGACGACGCACGTCCTGTGGGCGCTTCAGACCCACGGCGAGCTGCGGTTCGGGGCCTTGAAGCGGGCGATCCCCGGGGTCTCGAGCCGCTTGCTGACGGAACGGCTGCGCCGCCTCATGGAGGCGGGCTTCGTGGCGCGCGCGGTGATCGCGAGCATTCCGCCCCAGGTCTCGTACCGGCTCACCGAACGCGGGCGGCGCCTCGGGGGGGTGCTCGCGCAGTTGCAGCCTATCGTGCAGGAATGGGATACCCAAGAGACCCGCGGGGTCGTGGGTGACGGCGGGGAGACGGCCTGGCGGGGGGAGGGGACATCATGACGGGATTGTGGATGGGGCTTGCGGGTCTTGCGGTCATGATCGCGCTCGTCGAGGGGGTGTTGTGGGCCAAGGAGCGCGCGCGGCTTATCCGCGAATGCACCGCCGCGCGCACGCGCCAGGATGAGTGCGAGACGCAGCTGCAGGCGGCGCAGGCGCGCATCGGCGCCTTGGAGATCGAGAAGGTGCAACTCACGGAGCGCCTGCGCTATGACGAGAAGGCGCACGCGGAGGGTCTGGCGGCGGTGCGCGAGACCTTCAAGGGCCTCTCCCAGGAAGCCCTCGAGCGCAATAACGCGCTCTTTTTGAGCCTCGCGCAGGAGCGCTTCGCGAACCTCTCGCAGGCGGCGAACGCCGAGCTCGCCGCGCGCGAAAAGGCGGTGGCGCATCTGGTGCAGCCCGTGCTCGAGCGCCTGACGCGCGTCGACACCCTGATGGCGCAGATGGAAGTGAAGCGCGAAAGCGCCTATCAGTCCCTGACCGACCAGGTGCGGGCCTTGATCGAGAGCCACCTGCCCCTCCTGCACAAGGAAACCGCGAACCTCGTCAAGGCCCTGCGCCAACCGGCCGCGCGCGGGCGCTGGGGCGAGCTGCAGTTGAAGCGGGTGGTGGAGATGGCCGGGATGCTCGACCATTGCGATTTCGTGGAACAGGTGTCGCGCGATGATCCCTCCGGGCGCACCTTGCGCCCCGACCTCCTGGTGCGCCTGCCCGGCGATCGCTACGTGGTGGTGGACGCCAAGACCCCGGTGGATGCCTAT
>DAHWKH010000186.1 GCA_027343725.1 Acidiferrobacteraceae bacterium | reverse complement strand
GTCCATGTACACTTCGCCGAAGGCGTTGATGGCCTTGGCCTTGAACAGCAGGAACCAGGCGCCCACCGGACCGTACCCGTCCTTGAAGCGCGCCGGCACGAAGCGGTTTTCCATCATGGTGAGCTCGGCGCCGGCCTCGGCGGCCATCGCGTAGGTCGAGCCCGCGTTCCACACCGGGTACCAGGCGCGGCCCGTGCCTTCACCGACCGAGCGCGGACGGAAGATGTTCACCGCGCCGCCTGCGACCAGCAGACAGGCCTTGAACTTGTACACGTAGACCTTGTGCTCGCGCACGCTGAAGCCGACGGCACCGGCGACCCGCTGCGGATCGTTCTTGTCGTTGACGAGCTTCACGATGAAGACGCGTTCCTGGATGTTGTCCATGCCCAGGGCCTTCTTCGCGGCCTCGGCGACGATGACCTTGTAGGACTCGCCGTTGATCATGATCTGCCATTTGCCGGAGCGCACGGGCTTGCCGCCGTCCTTCAGCGGCTTGTCCTCGTCGCCGGGCTGCTTCCAGATCGGCAGACCCCACTCCTCGAACAAATGCACCGAATCATCGACATGGCGGCCGACGTCGTAAGCGAGGTCGTCGCGCGTGATGCCCATCAGATCGTTGGCCACCATGCGCGCGTAGTCGGCGGGATCCTGGCCGCCCATGTACGTGTTGATGGCGGACAGACCCTGGGCCACGGCGCCGGAGCGATCCATGGCGGCCTTGTCGACCAGTTTGACCTTGAGGCCCGTGCCTTCCACCCAGCGCATGATCTCGTAGGCTGCGCCGCAAGCGGCCATGCCCCCGCCGATCAGCAGGATGTCGACCGTTTCCTCGACGACTTGCGGGTTACCAAATGTGGCTTCTGTTGACATGTTTCACCCTAATGTAAGACTCCGGCTCGGGATCACGGCCCGTCTCGCCGGGGTCGATTTCATCACAAAATGCCGACCGCCTTATTTGGCGCGGATCAGCTGACTGCGGTCACACGGATAGGGGTTCGTTTCGGTGAACAGCGCGTTCTCCGTGAGCTTGCTCAGATCCGCCTTCGGCTTGTTGGCGTACGGATTGATCGAGCCTTCCGGCGTCGTGCGGATCGGGAACTTGAAGCGCTTCATCGTGCCGTTGCGGAACTTGATCGTCCACATGATGGAATCCGTGCCGCGCAACGGTTGCACGGAACCGCCCAAAGGCACCACGTCGGCGTAATGACGCGCCTCGATGGCGTTCTGCGGGCAGATCTTGACGCACGAATAGCACTCCCAGCACTGCTCGGGCTCTTGATTGAAGGCCTTCATCGCGTGACCGGTCCGGGAACCGTCCTTGTCCAGCAGCATCAGGTCGTGCGGGCAGATATACATGCACGCGGTCTTGTCTTGACCCTTGCAGCCATCGCATTTATCGGTACGAACAAACGTTGGCATGGTTGACTCCACTTGAGAGAGATATCAAAAAACGCGCCCAAGGCGGACGCAAGCCGTGCTTACTTGGCCGAATGGCCGCTCAGCTTGACCTCCACCTTTTCGTCGTCCTTCAGGTTCGCGTAATACTCCCGCAGGATCGCCAGGACCTCGGGGCGGCTGAATTCCGCCGGGACCTCCTGGCCTTCCGACAGGGCCTTACGCAGCTTGGTGCCTGACAGCAGCAGGCGGTCCTTCTCGGTGTGGGGGCAGGTTCTCGTCGAGGCCATGCCGCCACACTTGTAACACCAGAACGTCCAATCGATCTTCAGGGGCTTGGTCTCGAGTGCCCCGGCCGGGATCTCGTCGAAGATCTTATGGGCGTCAAACGGGCCATAATAGTCTCCGACACCGGCGTGGTCACGGCCCACGATCAGGTGGGAACAGCCGTAGTTCTGGCGGAAAAGGGCGTGAAGCAGGGCCTCGCGCGGACCGGCGTAGCGCATGTCGAGCGGGTAACCCGACTGCACGACCGTGTCCTTCACAAACCCCACCTCGATCAATTTGGCGATCGCCTTCGAGCGGACCTCGGCCGGGATGTCACCGGGCTTGAGCTTGCCGAGCAGGGAATGGATCATGACCCCGTCGCAGATTTCGACGGCGATCTTGGCGAGATATTCGTGGGAGCGGTGCATGGGGTTGCGGGTCTGGAAGGCGGCGACTGTCGACCAACCCTTGCTTTCGAACAGGGCGCGGGTCTCGGCCGGCGTCATATACGTGCCCGCATAGGTCTTGGGGAACTCGCCTTGCGAGAGGACCTTGAGAGGGCCGGCCAGGTTCACCGCCCCTTGTTCCATGACCATTTTGACGCCCGGGTGCGCGAGATCCGTGGTCTTGAAGACCTGCTGGCACTCGTGGGCCTTGTCGATCGTGTACTTCTCGGTGACCGTCATGGTCGCCATGATCTCGTTCGATTCCGGGTCGACCAGGGCGACCTCGGAGCCGGCCTGGATTTTGCCCGCCGTGGCCTCGTCGGTCGACAGCGTGATCGGGATCGGCCAGAACACGCCGTTCGTCAGGCGCATGTCGTCGCATACCCCGCGCCAGTCGGCGTGATTCATAAACCCATCGAGGGGCGTGAAGCCGCCGATACCGAGCATGATGACGTCCCCTACTTCGCGCGAGCTGAGACGTACCGTCGGCAGGCCCTTGGCCCTTGCCTTTTCCGCGACGGCCGCTTCGCCCTCCAGGAGGAGGGGCTTCAAGGTCGCGCTGCCGTGCGGTTTTACCAGTCTGGACATTATGGATTTTCCTCGATTATAAGACGGACACCCGACACGCCTAGACGGCGAGACTCTAGTAGCTCGCCCGGCGTCAATCTAATCAGATTTACACAAAACGAGATAAACCCCTTTTATTTAAGCCAAGGCTTAAATGGGGGGCGCCGGCGGGCGTGGTTCGAAACCTCGTTATTGTGCGGTTTTTCGGGGGGTATGGCAAGCGATGAGCGGGCTTGCGCGGACAAGCGGTGAGGGTCGGCTCACGGCGTGGGGGAGGCGGGCGGCGGGGTGCCCGCGGGCGGCGGTGGGGTGATGGGCACGACCGCCTGGCCGTTCTGGCGCACGCGCGAGGCGAGCGCCCCGAGCTCCCTTTGACGCAGGTTGGCGAGCGCCGGGTTGCGTGGGACGGGAGTTCTGCGCAGGGCGCGCAAGGCCTTGTGCCAGTGAATGGGGGTCTTGTGGGGCGCTTTGGGCGGTGCCGGCGTCGCGGGCTTCGCTCGCGGGCGCGGGGCCGCGGCCCTTTGCCCCCTCAAGGGCATCCGCAGAACCGTGGGCGCCCCTTGGCAACCGGCCGGCTTGTGGTCACTATAGATCCAATGTCCACCGGCACCGCGACACTTGTAAATGGTCGCCGCCCGGGCGGGCTGCGCGCACGCGCCGACCCATGCCACGATCAGCAAAAGAGCGAGCTTTGAGGCCCATCCGCGCATATCGACAGCTAAGACGTTCGCGAACGAGAAGTCAACGGTGAGCCGTCCCCTGATCCTGTTGCTGGTGGCATTTGTCGCCAATGCGCTCGCCGCGCTCTCCGGCGGCGGCGTGGGCCTGATCCAATTGCCGATGCTTTTGTTTCTGGGCCTGCCTTACCCCCGGGCGCTTGCCACGCACAAGGTCGCGTCCGTGGCCTTGGGGGCGGGCGCCGGTACCCGCTACCTGCGAAGCGGTCTTATCGAGCGCCGCTTCGCGCTCCTAATTCTCCTCTCCGGGCTCCCGGGGGTGGTGCTCGGGTCCCTGGTGGTGCTCGCTATCCCCGAGGCCATCATTCGCACGGTGCTCGGGGTGCTGACCATAAGCCTCGGTCTCTATTCCGTTTTCCGGCGCGACCTCGGGCAGAGCGCGGAGGCGCGCCATCGCGACCGCGCGGGCCTGATCGTCGGGGCCATCGGCTTGTTCGTGATCGGGTTTTTGAACGGCTCGGTCACCTCGGGGACCGGTTTGTTCTGCACCTTGTGGCTCGTGCGCTGGTTCGGGTTCGACTACAAGGCCGCGGTTGCCTACACCCTCACCCTGGTGGGGCTTGGCTGGAACACGACCGGGGCCGTGACCTTGGGTGCCTTCGGCGTCATCCAGTGGAGCTGGCTCCCCTGGCTCGTCGCGGGCGCATTGGCCGGCAGTTATACCGGGGCGCACTTCGCGCTCGCCTCCCCGAACCGCTGGATCAAACGCGCCTTCGAGGTCATCACCGTGGGAATCGGCGCACGGCTGCTCTTCTAATCCGGCATCGGAAGCCATCGCCCGCGAGTTCCGCGATGCGCGGCCTCGGCGATGCGCGCACGTCCGTGTACAGCGGGCCCCTATGGCGCAGGCGGCGCGGAGGCCTGTGTTGCGGATCGTCCTTATTGTTGGGTTGCGATGGGGGGTGGGGCGTCGGCGATCAGCGATGAAGATGCGTGATATACGTTTGTAGCCAGGAATTCATATCATTGATTCTGTCCTGCAGTGACGAAATGGTGGCTCTTCCGCACAAAGTGTGGGTAGCCGACGCGGCTAATCGAGGCCCTTAAGGAAGATTTTCTTTCCGACTTTGACGCAGCGTTTCACCTTGGCTTGTCCCTCGGGGGTAGGCATGAGATGACCGCATTGGCGGCACTG
>DAHWKH010000184.1 GCA_027343725.1 Acidiferrobacteraceae bacterium | reverse complement strand
CCGCCGCCCACCTGGTCGGCGTCGACGTCACGCGGTTGTGCGGCGATGCCGGACACGCCTGAGGATCCCCGCACCTATATCGGCTTTGATTACGGCACCACCTCCATCGGAGTCGCCGTCGGCCGGCTCCCCGGGGGGCGCGCGCAGGGCGCCGGCGCGATCGTCAACCGCGCGCGCGGGCCTGATTGGACCGCGATCGAAAGCCTCGTGCGGCAGTGGCAGCCGGACGCCTTCGTGGTGGGCGTGCCGCGCAACATGGACGGCAGCGACAATCCCATGACCCACGAGAGCCTGCGCTTCGGCCGGCGCTTGGACGGGCGCTACCGTCTGCCGGTATACTGGGTGGACGAACGGCTCACCACGGTCGCGGCGCGCGCCGAGGTGGATTCGACGCCCGCGCGCCGTACGAGACGCAAGGCCATGCTCGACACACTCGCCGCCGCCACCATCCTGCAGGCGTTTTTCGACGACGCGCGCCACCGTGGGAATCCTTACGGCCGCCGCCTGCGGCAGGGCTTGCCGTGATCGATATCGAAGACGCGCTCGCGCGCATGGCCGACGGCCTGCGCGCCCTCCAGGACCGCCGCCCGGTCATGATCGGCATCCACACGGGCGGGGTCTGGGTCGCGGAACGGCTGCATCGCAGGCTCGGCCTCGAAGACCCCCTGGGCACGCTCGACATCTCCTTTTACCGCGACGACTTCAGCCGCATCGGCATCCACCCCAAGGTCAAGACCTCGCAGCTGCCGGTCGCGCTCGACGGGCGCCACGTGGTGCTCGTGGACGACGTCCTGCACACCGGACGCACCATCCGCGCGGCCTTGAACGAGCTCTTTGATTTCGCGCGCCCGGCCTCGGTCGCGCTCGCGGTCCTGATCGTGCGCGACGGGCGCGAGCTGCCGCTCCAGCCGGACGTGGCGGGCGCAAGCCTCGCCCTGACGCCCAATCAGCACATCAAGCTCACGGGCCCAAACCCCCTAGGCGTCAAGATCCTGGAGAAAACGGAGTGATCGGCGATATTCAGGTGGACGCCCAAGGCCGCCACCGCCACTTCCTCACCACCGAAGGCCTGCCGGCGCACACCATCATCGAGATCCTCGACACGGCCGAATCGTTCATAAGCGTCGGCGAACGCGAGATCAAGAAGGTCCCGCTCCTGCGCGGCAAGAACATCGTCAATCTCTTCTTCGAGGCGAGCACGCGCACCCGCACCACGTTCGAGATCGCCGGCAAGCGCCTGTCGGCCGACGTCATCAACATCAACACCGGCGTCTCGGCGACCCAGAAGGGCGAGAGCGTCATCGATACGATCCGCAATCTCGAGGCGATGCACACCGATCTGTTCGTCATCCGCCACCCGCAAAGCGGGGCCGCGGATCTCATCGCGCGTTCGGTGCCCGCGCACGTCCACGTCGTCAACGCCGGCGACGGCCGCCATGCGCACCCGACCCAGGGCCTGCTCGACATGTTCACGATCCGCCGCTACAAAGGGGCCTTCGCGCCCTTGACGGTCGCGATCGTGGGCGACGTCCTCCATTCGCGCGTCGCGCGCTCGCAAATCCACGCGCTCACGACCCTCGGCGCGCGCGAGGTGCGCGTGATCGGCCCGCGATCCCTGTGGCCGCCGGTCCCCGAGGGCCTCGGCGTCGTCCCCTATACCGACATGGCCAAGGGGCTCGCCGGGGTCGATGTCATCATCGTGCTGCGCTTGCAGTTCGAGCGCATGAACGGGGCCTTGATCCCGAGCGCGAGCGAGTATTTCAGCCTCTACGGGCTGACGCCCGAGCGCCTGGCGCTGGCGTCCCCGGAGGCCATCGTCATGCACCCAGGGCCCATGAACCGCGGACTCGAAATCGCCTCGGAGGTCGCCGACGGACCGCAATCCGTCATCCTGCCGCAGGTCACAAACGGCATCGCTGTGCGCATGGCCATCCTGGCGCGACTGGCCGGGGCCTTGCCAGGGGAGACCAAACCGGCGTGAACATCGTCATCACAGGGGGCCGGGTAATCGACCCGGCGCACAACGAGGATCAGGTCCGACCGATCGCGATCCAGGACGGATCGCTCCTCGGATCCCCGATCCCGCGGGGATTTTCCGCCGATGTCACCCTCGACGCGGCGGGTCTTATCGTCAGTCCGGGGCTCATCGACCTGCGCGCGCGCTTGCGCGAGCCGGGGCTCGAACACAAGGCGACGGTCGCAAGCGAGACACGCGCAGCGCTCGCGGGCGGCATCACCACCCTCTGCTGCCCCCCCGACACGACGCCCCCGATCGACACGCCGGCGATCGCCGAGTGGCTGCGCGCGCGCGCCGAGGGCGCTCTCGGGGCACGGGTTCTACCGATCGGCGCGCTCACGCGCGGACTCAAAGGGGCGCATCTCGCCGACATGCACGCCCTGCACGAGGCCGGCTGCGCGGGCGTCGGAAACGCCGGCATGGGGGTTTCCGACACGGGCGTCATGCGCCACGCGCTCGCGTACGCCGCCGGTCTCGATCTGCTCGTGTTCCTGACGCCCGAGGACCCCTGGCTTGGCGAGCGCGGGGTGATGCACGAGGGTCTGGTCTCGACCCGCCTGGGATTGCCGGGCGTCCCCACGAGCGCCGAGACCATCGCCATCAGCCGCGACCTCATCCTGGTCGAGGAAACGGGGGTCCGCGCGCATTTTTGCGGTCTCTCGACCGCCGCGGGGGCGGCCTTGATCGCCGACGCCAAGCGCCGCGGCCTGCCGGTCACGGCCGATTGCGCGATCCATCAACTCCACTTGAGCGAAGACGACATCGGCTTCTTCGACAGCGAGTATCGCGTGCGCCCGCCGCTCAGGACCCGCGCCGACCGCGATGCCCTGCGCGAGGCCTTCGCCGAGGGGACGATCGACGCGCTGTGCTCCGACCATCAGCCGCACGAGGCCGACGCCAAGAAGGCGCCGTTCAGCGATGCCGAGCCGGGGATCGCGGGGCTCGAGACCTTGCTGCCGTTGGCCCTGCGGCTGACGGAGGCGGGCGTGCCGCTCGCGCGCGCGCTCGCGGGCCTGACGAGCGGCCCGGGCGGGATCTTGCGTCTCCTCGCGGGCGGTCTGGTGCCCGGGCAGCCCGCGGACCTCTGCCTGTTCGATCCCGCCGCCCCCTGGGTCCCGGGGCCCGACACCCTGAAGACACAGGGCCGCAACAGCCCCTTCTGCGGCGCCCCGATGCGCGGGCGCGTGGTCGCCACCATCAAGGACGGGCGGATCGCCTATCGCGCGGCTTGGGCGCGTGAAACGCCCGTTTAAGGGTCCGAGAGCCTCTCCACCACCTGCGCGCGGGCGCGGGACTGCAAGGCCACCCAATCCTTGAGCGTCTGCGCGCGCTCACTGCGCGCCGCGGGGTCCGCGATCAGGCCTTGCAAGGCCGTCACCAGGGCTTGATCGTCATCGCACGCGCTCACCGCGAGCGCGCGCACGGCCGATGCCACCAGCGGGTCTGTGCGGACCGGCCCGACGAGCACCGGCACGCCCGCCGACAGCGCGAGATCGAAGTCGACGGCCCCGCCGCGCAGGGTGCCGCCCGCGATGAGCGCATCGGCGCACGCACCCATGGCCCGCGAGGCGTGCGCGTCCTCGATGTAATAGACGCGCGTGTTGGCCGGGACCTCGGATGTCAGAAGCCGCCTTTGGCGGATGGTCAGGAGATGGTATTTGATGGACTCCCGGTAGACGCTTTCATGGCGCGCGGGATCCTGCGGCGCGAGCGCCAAGAGCCCCGCGGAGCGCGCCGAGAGCGCGAGAAAGGTCTGATAGGCGAGCACCTCTTCGCCGGGGCCCGTGCCCGCGAAATACACGATGAAGCGCCGCGCTGAACGCACCCGGCGGAAGCGCTCGCAAAACGCCGGATCGGCGTCGGCGGCGGGCGGCGCGGGAACGGTCACGAACGGATCGCCGGTCACCAGGCCGCCGCCCAAGGCCTGGGCGCGCATGGGGCTTGCCACGAACACCTCCCCGAGCGCCAACAGCGCGGGTTCGGCGCCGTTCACCCAGGTCACGGGACACGACGCGCGCGCGGCCAACGCCCGCGCCCGGGGATGGTCGTCCAGCATCACAAGACGCCTCGGGGCGAGCCGCGCGAGCAGGCGGGCGACACCGACCGACGGCCACGACACGAACGGCCAGGGCCCCTCGTAGGGACCCTCGTCCAGAAAGAGCAGCACGATCGGCCTCTGCGCCCCCAGGGCCGCAAGGAAGCCGTCGGCCTCGATGCGCCGCGCGGGGCGCAGCACCACGACACAGGCCGAGGCGAGCGGCGGCGCGCCCGGCCACCACCACTGCAAGGAACGCAGGAGCGGCGCGCGGCTCACCACGGCACCAGCTGGACATCGGGCAGGGGGTGCCCAAGACACAAGGCGGCGACCTCCCGAAAACGCGGCGGCACATCCGTCACGTAATATCGGTGCACGGGCGCCGCCCCACCTGGCGCGCGCAGGAGATCACAGGCCGCGAGCGCCGCGCGCGCGCGCGCGGCGGTGGTGCGCGCGGAATCCACGAGCACAACCCCCGGGCCGACGAGCCGCGCGAGCAACGGCGAGAGCAAGGGGTAATGGGTGCAACCCAGGACGATGGCATCGACGTCGGCGGCGAGCACCGGACGCAGATACTCGCGGGCCGCAAGCTCGGTCACCGGGTGATCGACCCAGCCCTCCTCGACGAGCGGCGCGAACAACGGGCAGGCCTGGGAGATCACCGTGAGATCCGCGCGCTGCGCCCGGATCGCGCGCTCGTAGGCGCCCGAGGACACAGTGGTGTGGGTCGCGAGCACCGCCACGCGCCGCGCGCCCGCCCTGTCGGCCGCGGCGCGCGCCCCGGCCTCGAGCACATCGATCACGGGCACCGATGCCAGGCGCGTCACGACCGGCAGGGCCACGGCCGCCATGGTGTTGCACGCGACCACCAGCATTTTGACGTCGCGCGCCAGCAAAAACTCGGTGATCTGGGCGGCATAGCCCGCGACCGTCGTCGCGGACTTGGTGCCGTAGGGCAGGCGCGCGGTGTCGCCGAAGTAGACGATGCGCTCATCGGGCAAGGCCTCGTGCAGGGCGCGCACGACCGTGAGCCCACCGATGCCGGAATCGAACACGCCGATCGCGTGTTCGCGGTTCACGGCCACCGGAGCGCCATGAAGGGACACCCCGGAGCGCGCCGGGAAGGACTCGTCATCATGATGTGTGTCAGGCGACCTTCCGCCCGCCCGTATCCGTCATTTGTAGGTGATGTTGCGCAGGGTGTCGCCCAAATCGCCGTCTTTGGCTTCTTTGCTGTTCAGCTTGATGCGCAACCGCAGATCGTTTTGGGAATCGGCGTTGCGCATCGCCTCATCGTACCCGATCAAGCCGGCATCGTACAGGCCGAACAGCGCCTGATCGAACGTCTGCATGCCCGCTTCCCCGGACTTCGCCATGAGTTCCTTGATGCCGTGGATCTCGCCTTTCAGGATGAGGTCCGCGATCAGGGGGGAATTGATCATCACCTCGACCGCCGCCACGCGCCCGGCGCCGTCCTTGCGCGGGATCAGCCGCTGCGAGATCACGGCCTTGAGGTTCAAGGAGAGATCCATCAGCAGCTGGCCGCGACGGTCCTCGGGGAAGAAGTTGATGATGCGATCGAGCGCCTGGTTGGCGTTATTGGCGTGCAGGGTCGTCAAGCACAGGTGCCCGGTTTCCGCGAAGGCGATGGCGTAGTCCATGGTCTCGCGGGCGCGCACCTCGCCGATCAGAATGACGTCCGGGGCCTGGCGCAGGGTGTTCTTCAGGGCCGCGTCGAACGAGTCGGTGTCGACCCCCACCTCGCGCTGGGTCACGATGCAGTTCTTGTGCTCGTGCACGTATTCGATCGGGTCCTCGATCGTGATGATGTGGCCGTTCGAATACTCGTTGCGGTACCCCACCATGGCGGCGAGCGAGGTCGATTTGCCCGAGCCCGTGGCGCCGACGAAGATCACGAGCCCGCGTTTCGTGAGCGCGATCTCCTTCAGGATCGGGGGCAGATTCAGCTCCTCGAAATGCGGGATGCGCGTCTCGATCTTGCGCAGCACCATGCCGACGCGCTGCTGTTGGCGGAAGACATTGACGCGGAACCGGCCGACCGACTGCGGGCTGATCGCGAAATTGCACTCGTTGGTCTGTTCGAACTCGCTGCGCTGGTCCTCGTTCATGATGCCGTACACGAACTGCCGCGCCTGCTCGGCGGTCAGGGCCTGACGGGTGACGGGCGTGAGTTTGCCGTCGATGCGCAAACTCGGCGCGATGCCGGCCGTGATGTAGAGATCCGAGGCGTTTCTCTCGGACATGAGCCGCAAGAGATCGACGAAGCCCACGTTACCTCCGCACCGCCGCCGCGGGCGCCGCCCCCGGGGCGTTGAAGGCGTCCTTGTTGGCGGCCTTTCCGCGCGCCTCTTCCGCCGACACCTGATGGCTGCGCACCATCTCGAGCAGGCATTGGTCGAGCGTCTGCATGCCCACCGACTGGCTCGTCTGGATCGCCGAGTACATCTGCGCGATCTTGTTTTCGCGGATGAGATTGCGGATCGCGGGGGTGCCGATCATGATCTCGTGCGCGGCGATCCGCCCGCCGCCGAGCTTCTTCATCAGGGTCTGCGAAATCACCGCGCGCAACGACTCGGACAACATCGAGCGCACCATGTCCTTCTCGGCCGCCGGGAAGACGTCGACCACGCGATCGATGGTCTTGGCCGCCGAACTCGTGTGCAAGGTGCCAAAGACCAAGTGACCGGTCTCGGCCGCGGTGAGCGCCAGGCGGATGGTCTCGAGGTCGCGCAATTCGCCGACCAGAATCACGTCCGGGTCCTCGCGCAGGGCCGAACGCAGCGCGTTCTCGAAACTCAAGGTGTCGCGATGCACCTCGCGCTGATTGATGAGGCAGTTCTTGCTCGTGTGCACGAACTCGATCGGGTCCTCGATCGTGAGAATGTGTTCGCGGCGGCTTTCATTGATATGGTCGATCATCGCCGCAAGGGTTGTCGACTTGCCCGAGCCCGTGGGCCCGGTCACGAGCACGATGCCGCGCGGCTGATCGGAGATCTGGCGGAAGATCGCCGGGGCGTGCAGCTGCTCGAGCGTCAGGACCTTCGAGGGAATCGTCCGAAAGACCGCCGCCGGCCCCCGATTCTGGTTGTAGGCATTGACACGAAAGCGCGCAAGATTCGGGAGTTCGAAGGAGAAGTCGCATTCCAGACGCTCCTCGTACTCCTTTTGCTGCTTGTCGTTCATGATGTCGTAGACCATGTTGTGGACCGACCGGTCGTCCAAGGGGTCTACATTGATCCGCTTCACGTCCCCATCGACGCGAATGAGCGGCGGCAGCCCGGCCGACAAATGCAAATCGGAGGCGTTCTGCTTATAGGAAAAGGCCAAAAGTTCTGCGATATCCATGCGCGCGGTGCTCGGGAAGGACTCCTTGAAGTATAACGGCGCCCGGCGCCGAGACAAGGCGCCCTTTCCCTGGCCCCGGGCACCCCTTACACTGAGCGCCATGACAGATCCCAGAATCGGCATCATCGGGGCCGGGAACATGGGCCTGGCCCTGGGCGCGGGGCTGGCCGCGGCCCCGGCGCCCCGCGCGCGCCTTGTGATCTCCGATCGCAACGCCGAGAAGCGCGCGCGCGCCGAAGACCTCGGGGTGAGCGCCACGGACGACAACGAGGCGCTGGCCCGGGAGAGCGACGTACTCATACTCGCGGTCAAGCCCCAGCACCTGAAAGCGCTGTGCGCAACGCTCGCACCGGCCCTCGAGCGCGCGCGCCCCCTTCTGATCTCGGTCGCAGCCGGCATCCGGGTCGAGGACCTCGATGCCTGGCTCGGAGGCGGGCAATGGATCGTGCGCGCCATGCCCAACACGCCGGCCCTCCTGCGGGCCGGCACGAGCGTCCTGTACGCGGGGGCGGGCGTGCCGGCGCGCGAGCGCGCCCTGGCCGAGACCCTGCTCGCCACGGTCTCGCGCGTCTTCTGGGTCCCCGAAGAGGCGCTCATGGACGCCGCCACCGCGGTCTCGGGATCCGGGCCCGCCTACCTCTTTTTGTTCCTCGAGGCGCTCATCGCGGCCGGCGCCAAGGCCGGCCTGCCACCGGCCTTGGCCGCCGATCTCGCGCGTTCGACGACCTTGGGGGCGGCGCGCATGGCCGAGGGCGGGGACGTCGACGTCGCGACCCTGCGCGCGCGCGTCACCTCCCCCGGGGGAACGACCGAGCGGGCGATCGCAAGCCTGCTCGCAGACGACTTCCCCGGCATGATGGCGCGCGCGGTCGCGGCCGCCTGCGCGCGCTCGCGCCAGTTGAGCGCGGAATGGGGGGCATCATGAGCTATTTGAGCCAGGCGCTCGCGTTTCTGATCGAGACCGTGTTCGGTCTCTATATCGCGCTCGTCCTATTGCGCTTTCTCCTGCAGCTCACGCACGCCGATTTCTACAACCCCTTCAGCCAGTTTCTGGTGCGCGCCACCAATCCGCCGCTCTTGCCGCTGCGACGCGCCATCCCCGGCTTCTTCGGCATCGACGTCGCCTCCGCCATCCTGCTCATCGTGCTCGAGGCGATCAAGATCGTGCTCGTGGTGATGGTCGCGCAAGGGCTCGTGCCCCGTATCCCCGGGGTGTTCGTTATGAGCTTTGCAGACCTCATCCAGCTGACGCTCTACGTCCTGATCGGCGCGGTGTTCGTGCGCGTGCTGGCGAGCTGGATCAGTCCCTATAACGACCACCCCCTGACCGACCTCGCCATCCACCTGACGGAACCCTTCATGCGCCCCGCGCGCCGCCTCCTGCCGCTCATCTCCGGCATTGATCTCTCGCCGGTGATCGTCGTCATCGTCTTCGAACTGATCAGTATCCTGGTGGTGCAGCCGCTCTTGGCGGTCGGAACGAGCCTTTTGACCTAAGACCCGCCCGGGGGATCCCGGAGCGATGCGAAGGCAGCGGCGCTTGGATGGCCGCCGGAACCGGGCGCGGGACGTCGTCCGAGGCCGTGGAGCGCGCTCGGCATCGATGCAGACTGCGGGAGGCTTTCAGCGGCCGTCTTCGTCGTCGAACTGGCGGCGGTAGTACCAGCGCTGTATGAGGACCAGGATCGAGGCGAGCGCGAACGCGCCGGTGGGCACGACCGCGTAGGGCCACGACAGCGCCTTGGAGCTGAGCCAGCCGGCCGCGGCATAGAGCACCGGCAGGGCCTCGTAAATGGGCTTTGGATACACGTCCCCCCCCTTCCGTACATCCCGAAACGGTGCAAGAGGCGTGCCCAGGATTTCCCGCAGGGGGCGGGACGCGGGCACCCCTCCCGTTCTATAATTGACGTTTTTGCGCCGTCATCCCGAGGAGTATATATGGCCACAGTCGAGGCAACAAAGGCAAATTTCGAGGAGCTCGTCGATGGCAACGCGCTTGTGATCGTCGACTTCTGGGCCCCCTGGTGCGCCCCCTGCCGGGCGTTCGGTCCGATCTTCGAGGAGGCCTCGGAACAGCACGGGGACATCGTGTTCGCCAAGATCAACACCGAGGAGCAGACCGAGCTCGCGGCCCACTTTCAGGTGCGCTCGATCCCGACTTTGATGGTGTTCCGCGACCAGATCATCCTCTTCGCCCAGCCCGGCAGCCTCCCGCGGCAAGCGCTCGAAGAGGTCATCACCCAGGTGCGCGCGGTCGACATGGACGCGGTGCGGCGCGAGATCGCAGAACACGCCGAGGCCGACCACGACCACAGCGGTTGCGGCCATGACCACGATCACGGCCACGACCACGACGATTCCGTGCACTGATCCGTTGCGGCCTTACCGCCCAGTCAGTACACTGCGGGCTTTCCCGGGTGTACGAGGACGTGACGGCGATCCCGCCAGACTCTGTGGGGCTGGTGACTCCGGCCCGCTTGCAATTCACAGAACCGCTGGCGCTGACGAGCGGCGGGGTGCTGTCGTCCTACGAGCTCGTCTACGAGACCTACGGGTCTTTGAATCGCAATGCGAGTAACGCGGTCCTCGTCTGTCACGCCCTGAGCGGCAGCCACCATATCGCGGGCTATCACGCGCCGGACGATGCCAAGCCCGGGTGGTGGGAACACCACGTGGGGCCCGGTAAAAGCCTCGATACCACGCGCTTGTTCGTGGTGGCCTGCAACAACCTCGGCAGCTGCTTTGGATCCACCGGTCCGGCCTCGATCAACCCCGCCACCGGGCGGCCGTACGGCCCGGACTTCCCGATGATCACGGTGCGCGACTGGGTCGAAAGCCAGGCACGGCTCGCCGATCGCCTGGGCATCGATCGCTGGCTCGCGGTCATCGGCGGGAGCCTCGGGGGCATGCAGGCCCTGCAATGGGCGATCGCTTACCCGCAGCGCATCGCGCACGCGATCATCATCGCCGCGGCGCCCAAGCTCACGGCCCAGAACATCGCCTTCAACGAGGTCGCGCGCCAGGCGATTCTCACGGATCCCGATTTCCACGGCGGGCGCTTCTACGATCAGGGCACCGAACCGCGGCGCGGACTGCGCCTCGCGCGCATGCTCGGGCACATCACCTACCTGTCCGATGACATCATGCGCCAGAAATTCGGCCGCGACGTGCGCGGCGGCAAGCTCAATTTCGACTACCAGGTCGCGTTCGAGGTCGAAAGCTACCTGCGCCATCAGGCCGACACCTTCGTCGGGCGTTTCGACGCCAACACCTACCTCTTGATGACCAAGGCGCTCGATTACTTCGATCCCGCGGGCGAGACCGGCGGCGACCTCGCGGCCGCGTTGCGCGGCGTGAAGGCCGACAGCCTGGTGCTGGCCTTCACCAGCGATTGGCGTTTCGCGCCCGCGCGCTCGCGCGAGATCGTCAAGGCGCTGCACGACAACGACCTCAACGTGAGTTACGCGGAAATCACGGCGCCCCACGGCCACGACGCCTTCCTGATGCGCATCCCGCGCTACACCGAGATCCTGTCGGCTTACCTGGAGCGCGCGCTCGCGTCCGCCGCATGACCCCATCTCGCGTCGATTTTCGGATCATCGCCGACTGGATCCGGCCCCAGAGCCGCGTGCTGGATCTCGGCTGCGGCGACGGGACGCTGCTCGATGACCTCGCGCGCAGCAAGGGCGCGAGCGGCTACGGGCTCGAGATCGACGATGGGCTCGTGACCGCCTGCATCAAACGCGGCGTCAACGTGATCCAGACGGACCTCGATGCGGGCCTGTCCGAGTTCGACGAGGGCTCGTTCGATTTCGTGATCCTGTCCCTGACCCTGCAGGCGGTGAAATACCCCGACCGGCTGCTGCGCGAGATGTTGCGCGTCGGTACCGAGGGGATCGTGACCTTCCCCAATTTCGGGCACTGGCGCACGCGCTGGCAACTCGGCCTCCTCGGGCGCATGCCGGTCTCGCGCGCGCTGCCGCACGAGTGGTACAACACCCCCAACATCCACCTGTGCACCCTGCGGGATTTCGCAGCACTCTGCCGCCGCGAGGGGATCCAGGTGCTCGAGTCCCAGGTCGTGGATCACGCCCATCGCCCGCGGTTCGGGCTGCGGCTGTTCCCAAACCTCCTGGGCGAGATCGCCCTCTACCGGTTCCGGCGTGCGCGAGTACCTTAAGCGCCGCGATGTGCGCCAGCGCCTCGTCTGGGTGGCGCTTCTCTATATCGCCGAGGGGCTGCCGTTCGGGATGTTCACAGACGTCTTTCCGGTGGCCTTCCGCGAGCACCACGCCTCGCTTGCGGAGATCGGGACGATCAGCCTCCTGGGGCTCCCCTGGACACTCAAGTTCCTGTGGGCGCCGGCCATCGATCACGTCCGCCATCACCGCTTATGGATGCTCGCCGTCGACCTCGCCATGGCCACGGCCCTTGGGCGTCTCGCCTTCGATTCCGGGGTCGGGCCAAGCGCCTTGCTCGCGATCGGCGCCTTCACGCTGTTCTCGTCGACCAACGACATCGCCATCGACGGCTATACTCTCGAACTCCTCAAGGTCGGCGAGATGGGGATCGGCAACGGCTTGCGCATCGGCTTTTATCGCGCCGGCATGTTACTCGCGGGCGTGGTCCTCATCGCCAGCACCTACCTCGGCTGGCGCTGGGCCTACCTCACGGCCGCGGCCCTGATCGTCGCGAACGGCTTGATCGCGCAGCGCGCCCCGCGCGAGATCGTGCGCGAGCGCGTGGATCGCCAGAGCATGGGAGAGGAACTCGCCTCGCTCCTGCACCGCCCGCGGGCGCTCGGGCTCGTGCTCGCGCTGTTGCTCGGGGCGCTCGCGCTCGCGAACGATGCCTTGGACCTCACGCGCGCCATCCCGCACCTTTTTGCCTATGCCCTGGGTGTTGGCCTCATCCTTTGGGCCACGAGCTTCCGGCGCCGGACCACACCCAAACGCTCGAGCGACGGGCCGCTGTTCGGGGCGCTGCTCGAGATGACGGGCCGCCCCGGCATATGGCCGGTGTTCCTGTTCATCCTGCTCTACAAACTCGGCGACGGCGCGATCGGCTTCATGATCAAGCCCTTCTGGGTGGACCGCGGCTTCAGCGCCGCGCAGATCGGACTGGTTTCGGTCATGGCGGGCATCGGGCTCTCGGTCCTGGGCGGCCTCATCGGCGGCTATATCACAGACCGCGTCGGCATCTACAAGGCCCTCTGGATCCTCGGGCTCGCGCAGGTCCTCCCCAATCTCGGCTACGGCGCCTGCGCCGCGATCCTGCCGCCCGCGCCGGCGCACCTGCCCGTGAGCCACGAGGTGTTGCTCTATTCGGTGAGTGCCCTGGAGTCGTTCGCCGGCGGCCTCGGGACTGCGGCCTTCCTGGCGTTTTTGATGGCGATCGTGCGCAAGGAGCGCGCGGCCACGGAATACGCGCTCCTGTCCTCGCTCTTCGCCGTGAGCCTGCGGCTCGCGGGGTTCGCAAGCGGCCTGGGCGCGCAACGGCTCGGGTTCGAGACCTACTTCTTTCTGACCTTCTTTCTGGCGTTCCCCGCCTACGCACTGCTGCCCGCGGCCAAACGCATGCTGATCCGCATGCATCCGGCGGACGAGGGGTAAGGACATGTTCACGATCACGACCCTGAACGTCAACGGCCTGCGCTCGGCGGTCGGCAAGGGGCTCTTCCCCTGGATGCAGGCGCTGCGACCGGATCTCCTGTGCCTCCAGGAACTGAAGGCCCAGGCGCGCGACATGACGCCTGAGATGCAAAACCCGCCGGGCTACCATGGGTACTTCCATTACGCCGAGAGGCCCGGCTACAGCGGTGTCGGGATCTACACCCGCGAGGCCCCGGATCGGGTGGTCGTCGGGGTCGGACACGCGGACATCGACGCCGAGGGTCGCTATCTCGAACTCCTATTCGGCAATCTGTCGGTGGTGTCGGTCTATCTGCCCTCGGGCTCGAGCGGTCCCCACCGCCAGGAGGCCAAGTTTGCGTTCATGGCGTCCTTCGTCGAGACACTCAAGGCCCTGCGCGCGAGCGGCCGCGAGGTGGTCCTGTGCGGCGACTGGAACATCGCGCATCAGGAAATCGACCTCAAGAACTGGCGCGGCAACCGCAAAAACAGCGGCTTTTTGCCCGAGGAGCGCGCCTGGCTCACGCGCGTTTTCACGGAGTTTGAATGGGTGGACGTCTATCGCGCGCTTTACCCCGAGGCCCGCGAAGAGGGCTATACTTGGTGGAGTCAGCGCGGCCAGGCCTATGCGAAGAACGTGGGTTGGCGCATCGACTACCAGATCGCAACACCCGGAATCGCCGCGCGCGCCCGCCAAGCCATCATCTACAAGGATCAGCGCTTCAGCGACCACGCCCCACTCACTCTCGACTATGATATCGAAAAACCGAGCCGGCCCTGAGAGGAGACCCATGTCCCGCGGGAAAGCCTTCGCCTTGCACATTGCGATCAGTCTCGCGGCACTGGCCGCGGTGTTCGCGGTCGTGCGCTTCTACTGGTACCCCTACCCCTATCTGGGCCCGGACGGCGGCTGGCCGGCCTTCGGGCTGTTGGCGGGTGCGTCCCTCGTCGTCGGCCCGCCGCTCACGCTGCTCGTGGCCCGCCCCGGCAAAAAGGGTTTGCGCTTCGACCTGACCGCGATCGCGCTCCTCCAGCTCGCGGTCTTCGCCCTCGGCCTGCACCTCCTCTACATGCGGCGCGTGCAAATGGTGGTGTATTCGCGCGACGCCTTCTTCGCGCTCGACGCCGCCCACCTGGCGATCGCCGGACCGAAAGGGCAGGCCCTGGCCACGCGCCTGCCCGGGTACCCGGCTTATGCCTTTGTGCACCTGCCGGCAAGCCGCCTGGCCCGGGATGAGGCCGAAATCCGGACCCTGAAGGGCGAGCCGCCGGTCTATTTGCGTGGCTGGCGGTATAGGCCTTATACCGAGGCCGATCGCCGATTGGTGCTCGCGCGCAGCCTCCCGATGACCGAGATCGTCCGCCACGACCCGACCGCGGCGCGCGCGCTCGCGCGCTTCCGGGTCCAACACCCGGATCTCGCCCATTACGCCTTCGTGCCGCTCCACGGCACCTATGCCAGCGTCGTGGTCGCCCTGCGCCGGCGCGACAACGCGGTCGCCGGGGTGCTGAACTTCAACCCCAACCCCTACTGTCCGTACTGATGGATGCGATCGAATCGGCCTTCTTCGACCTCGCCCTCTCCTGCGGGGCGTTGCGCTTTGGGACCTTCACCCTCAAATCCGGGCGCGTGAGCCCCTATTTTTTCAATGCCGCGGCGTTTGCCGCGGGTGAGCCGCTTTTGGCGCTCGGACGCCTGTACGCCGCGGGCGTGGAACGCGCGCGCCTCCCCTACGACATGCTCTTCGGACCGGCCTACAAAGGCATCCCGCTCGCGACCGCCTTGGCCATCGGGCTCGCCCTCGATCACGGGCGCAACGTGCCCTACAGCTTCAACCGCAAGGAGGCCAAGGACCATGGCGAGGGCGGGCGGATCGTGGGGCCGCCCCTGTCGGGGCGCGTCCTCGTGATCGATGACGTCATCTCGGCGGGCACCTCGATCGGCGAATCGGCGAGCCTCATCGCGGCCGCGTCTGCCACCCTCGCGGGGGTCGTGATCGCGCTCGATCGCGAGGAGCGCGGGCAGGGGCCGACCTCGGCCGCGGCCGAGGTCGAGGCGCGCTACAACGCGCCCGTCATCCGCCTCGCGCGCCTCTCGGGGCTCCTCGATTATCTCGCGGAGCACGATGCGCTCAAAGATCACCACCAGGCCGTTGCCGAATACCGCGCGCGCTACGGGGCGTAGGCGCGACACCTAGAGAGGGAATATCCATTCTCACCTATTGCCTGGAGGCGGGTAGGAACCAGAATGAAATCGCGAACTCGGAATGGGGTCTCGCCCGTCAGGCTGCCCTGCGGAGCAGTGAGTTCTGCGCGGCGGGTATCGACATCCCCAGGGCGCGGTCCTGGGTGAGTGGGAGGGCACGGAGGAATTCCGAGCTCTCCCGAACGCTGACCGGGAGGAAACCCGGAATGAGGCGATCCGCCTGATTCGCCGGGCGCAGCACTGGATCGACGGCATCGGGACCTGGAGGAAACTTCTCCGGGTCATCATGTTGATCGCTCCCGGAGTGGCTGTCGCCATGGCAGCGGCGGTGGCCTTCGGTAAGGTCTTCGCCATCGGTCGGGATATGGACTCTTTGCCGAGTCCGGCGGCGCTGTAACAACACGCACCACAAACAGCAAGAACGTTGCGTGTGGTGTTTAATTTAAAGGCTCTTCCGCACAAAGTGTGGGTAGCCGACGCGGCTAATCGAGGCCCTTAAGGAAGATTTTCTTTCCGACTTTGACGCAGCGTTTCACCTTGGCTTGTCCCTCGGGGGTAGGCATGAGATGACCGCATTGGCGGCACTGA
>DAHWKH010000172.1 GCA_027343725.1 Acidiferrobacteraceae bacterium | reverse complement strand
TCACGAGCGCGCCAAGCGGCCACTCTCCCCCGGGAAACGATCCCATCCGGGGCCTCGCGGGGAAGCCGATCGCGTGGGGCGGAGAGGCGCCCCTCCCGTCCCGCTCACACCCCCTGGGGGATTGCCGAAAAAAAACGGGGGGCAAAAGCCCCCCGTTTCGCGGATAGCCGGCCGGCCTTACATCATGCCGTCCATGCCGCCCATACCACCCATGCCGCCCATGCCGCCCGGGGCACCGCCGGCCGCCTTGTCCTCCTGCGGCAGCTCGCCGATCATGGCCTCGGTCGTGATCATGAGACCCGCCACCGACGCGGCGTTCTGCAAGGCGGTGCGTGTCACCTTGGTGGGATCGAGGATCCCCATGGCCAACATATCGCCGTACTCGCCGGTGGCCGCGTTGAAGCCGAAGCTGCCCTTGCCTTCCGCGACCTTGTTCAGGACCACGGAGCCCTCGAGGCCGGCATTCATGACGATCATGCGCAACGGCTCTTCCATGGCGCGGCGCGCGATCTGGATGCCCACTTCCTGGTCGTGGTTGTCGCCCTTGACCTTCAAGTCCTGCAGGGCCCGGATGAGCGCAACACCGCCGCCCGGCACCACGCCTTCCTCGACCGCCGCGCGGGTCGCGTGCAAGGCGTCCTCGACGCGCGCCTTCTTCTCCTTCATCTCGACCTCGGTGGCCGCGCCGACCTTGATGACGGCGACCCCGCCGGAGAGCTTCGCGACGCGCGCCTGCCTCTTCTCCTTGTCGTAATCGGACGTCGCCTCCTCGATCTGGGCACGGATCTGCTTCACGCGCGCCTGGATGTCCTTGGAGTTGCCCGCGCCGTCGATGATGGTGGTGTTCTCCTTGCTCACCTGCACGCGCTTGGCCGAGCCGAGCATGTCGATCGTGGTCGCCTCGAGCGTCATGCCGACCTCGTCGGAGACCATCTGGCCGCCCGTCAGGATGGCGATGTCCTGCAACATCGCCTTGCGCCGATCACCGAAGCCCGGGGCCTTGACCGCGCACACCTTGAGGATACCGCGGATGTTGTTCACGACGAGCGTCGCGAGCGCCTCGCCCTCGACGTCCTCGGCGATGATGAGGAGCGGCCGGCCGGCCTTGGCCACCGACTCGAGGACCGGCAGGAGTTCGCGGATGTTCGAGATCTTCTTGTCGTAGATCAGGATGTAGGGGTTCTCGATGTCGGCGGTCATCGTCTCCTGCTTGTTGACGAAGTACGGCGACAGATAACCACGATCGAACTGCATGCCCTCGACGATCTCGAGCGCGTTCTCAAACCCGGACCCTTCCTCGACGGTGATGACCCCTTCCTTGCCGACCTTGTCCATCGCCTCGGCGATGATCGTGCCGATGGAGGCGTCGGAATTGGCGGAGATGGTGCCGACCTGGGCGATTTCCTTGTGATCGGAGCACGGCCGCGAAATCTTCTTCAGCGCCTCCACCGCCGCCTGCACGGCCTTGTCGATACCGCGCTTCAGATCCATGGGATTCATGCCCGCCGCGACCGACTTCAAGCCCTCGCGCAACACGGCCTGCGCCAATACGGTCGCGGTCGTGGTGCCGTCGCCGGCCACGTCCGAGGTCTGGGACGCGACCTCCTTGACCATCTGCGCCCCCATGTTTTCATACTTGTCGCGCAACTCGACTTCTTTGGCGACGGACACGCCATCCTTGGTGATGGTGGGCGCGCCAAACGATTTGTCGAGCACGACGTTGCGCCCCTTGGGGCCGAGCGTGACCTTGACCGCGTCGGCCAGGATATTGACGCCGCGCAGCATCCGGATGCGTGCGCTGTCGCCGAACAGGACCTCTTTAGCTGCCATGATTCTTCCCTCTCTGAAAAGTCTGTTATTTGCTATCGATGATCGCGACCACGTCTTCTTCGCGCATCACCAAGAGCTCTTCGTTGTCGACCTTGACCTCGGTGCCGGCGTACTTGCCGAACAGCACCTTGTCGCCGACCTTCACGTCGAGCGGCCGAATCTCGCCGTTCTCCAGGATCTTGCCCTTTCCGACCGCGACGATCTCGCCCTGAATGGGCTTCTCCTTGGCCGTATCCGGGATCACGATCCCACCGGCGGATTTCCGTTCCTCTTCCAGGCGGCGCACGATGACGCGGTCGTGCAGGGGGCGAATTTTCATACTGAGTTCTCCTGATTGTTGTTGGGTCTGCGCTTTCATGGGAATCTCCTTATCGACTCAGAAATCGCAATTGTCTCCAAAGGACCGTTCCGCTTGTTAGCACTCGGTCAAAGTGAGTGCCAATCATAAACGAGAGCCCGGTCTTGTCAAGACCGCGCGGGCGGACCTAGTCCCCGTGGATCCGAAACCGCCCCTCCAAGGGCTTGTGGCCCCCGGGCCCCGGGGGGCCGTTCTTCCCATGCCGGGTGAGCCAACGCCGCCCGAGACCCGCGAGCAGCGCAAGCCCGAGGAAGTCCGAGAAGAAACCGGGGACGAGCAACAGGAGGCCGGCCGCCCCGATCCGCATGCCCTCGAACAGGGCCGTGTCCGGGACGCGTCCGCTCGCCATCGCCGAGCGGGCCTGCGTCAGGGCGTGCGCGGGCGACAGGCGCAGGAGCGCAAGCCCCGCGAACGACCCGGAAAACAAGAGCCCGAGCGTCCACCAGGGCCCCACCGCGTGCCACACGAGCACGATCAGCACCACCTCGATCACCGGCAGGAGCACCAAGAAACGCAGAACCCACCCCATCATGACACCCCCTCGGGAAACGCGGCATCCCACGCCCGGTCGACCGCGGCGACGATTGCGGGAATCCCGTCCGCGAGCCGGTGATCCCCCTCGGCGACCACCGTCAGCTCCGCTCGCGGCGCCGTCACACGCGCCAGAAACGCCTCGCTCACGGCGAGCGGGACGTGTTCATCGCGGGCGCCGTGCACGATGAAGAGCGGGCAGGCGAGCACCGGCGGCCGCGGGAGCACGCCGTGGCCGCGGGCATCCTCCAACAGGCCTCGGGTCAGCCGATAGGGGTCGCCCCCATAGGCATCGGCCACCACGAGCCCGTCCGCGCTTTGCCATGCCCCTTGAGCACCGGCGTCCAAGGTCTCGTAAGCGCGCTGCACGAAATCCAAGGCCGGCGCGATCAACACAAGCCCGGCGATGCGCTCCGGCCGGGCGCGCGCGGCCAGCACCGAAAGCCAACCCCCGAGGCTCGAACCCACGAGCACCACGGGGCGCGGCGCATAGGCCCCGATCACGGCCAGCACATCGGCGAGCCACCCGGAGACCGTCTGCTCGCAAAACGCCCCGTCCGAGCGGCCGTGGCCCGCGAGGTCGAACCGCGCCCACGAGCGGCCGCGGGCCGCGGCGTGGCGGGCGAGGGCGGTCGCTTTCAGCCCGCGGGCATCGGAACGCAAACCATGGATAAAGACCCCAACCGGTCCCGCGCCCGTGTCGTGCGCCTCGCCCCGCACCACGATATGGGGACGGCTTTCGCAAAAAAAAGGCCGCTCACTCACGCCATGTGCCCTGAGGAAACGCACTATGGTATAGAATCCCAAAAAAATGGGCGATGGCGGATTCTCGGCCCATCGCCCCAATCTCGTAAGGAGGAGTCCCCCGGAAGCAAGCGACCGGCGGACATTCAGTCAGACGCGCAAACGGCCCGGGAAGTTCCCGGGGGCGCGAAGCGAGGGAACTCATTGGCGAGCCTTGTAGTCCTCTGCACCTGCCCGACCGACGCGGCCGACGCCATTGCGGGCGGCCTCGTGAAGGACAAGCTCGCGGCGTGCGTCAATACCATCAAAGGCATAAGCTCTGTCTACCGCTGGCACGGCAATCTCGAAACGGCAAGCGAAAGCCTCTTACTCATCAAGGCAGCGTCCCAGGATTATGACAAGCTCGAACAGCGCCTGCGCGCGCTCCATCCCTACGAACTGCCGGAGATCATCGCCCTGCCGATCGACCGCGGCTACGCACCCTATCTGGACTGGCTGGAAACGCGCGGGGACAATCCTCCTCCTTAGCGTCGCCCTGGCGCCCGGGGCGCACGCCGCAGGCGGCCCCCTGGCGGCGTTCAAGGCCTTCTTCAGCCATCGCGCACGGCCGTTCCTGACGCGCTCCCAGGCGTTCCACGCGACCGTCCGGGCCGTCGGCCCGCGATCGCTCGACGCGCGCTTTCGGATCGCGCACGGCTACTATCTGTACCAGCACAAGATCCGCTTCCGGCTCGTGCACCCGCGCCACGGCGCGCACCTCGGGCCCATCGCCATGCCGCCGGCCGCGATCGAACGCAACCCGGTGCTCGGCAAGCTGGTCATCTACAAGAGGTCTTTCACGCTCCCCGTGCCGCTCGCGGGCACGCACGCGGGCGAGGCCATAGCCCTCACCGTCCACTACCAGGGTTGCGCCGTGCGCGGGATCTGTTACCCGCCGGTCACGCACACCGTGCGTCTGGTGCTGCCGCACGCAGCGAGCGCGGGCGTGATCACGACCCCGCGTGCGCCCGCGGGCGCGCACCCGCACACCCCCTGGCTCGCCGCGCTCCTCGGCGCCTTCGGCGTCGGCCTGCTCTTGACGTTCACCCCCTGCGTGCTGCCGATGATCCCGATCCTCTCCGGCATCCTGGTCGGACAGGGGTCCGAACGGCTGAGCAAGCGCGCGGGGCTGGCCCTGTCGCTCGCCTACGTGCTCGGCACCGGCGTGACCTACGCGCTGGCCGGCGCCGTGGCGGGCGCGACCGGGGCGCAACTCCAGGCGGTGTTCGAGAACGCCTGGGGGCTCGGCGCCCTGAGTCTCGTGTTCGTGCTCATGGCGCTCTCGCTGTTCGGCCTTTATGACCTGCAGATGCCGGGGCTCATCCAAAATCGCGTGCACGCGCGCGCGCAAGGCATGAACGCGCGTTCGCTGGGCGGCGCCTTCGTCCTCGGGCTCCTGTCGGCGCTCGTGGTCGGGGCGTGCGTGACCCCGCTCGTGATCTCGGTGCTCGCGGTCGCGATCTCGAGTCACAACGCGTGGCTCGGGGCCGCCCTCATGTTCTGTGTCGCGCTCGGCATGGGCACGGTGCTGGTGGCGCTCGGTGTCGGCGCGGGCCACCTCTTGCCCAAGGCCGGGCCTTGGATGGACACCATCAAACACGTTTTCGGGGTCCTCCTGCTCGGCGTCGCCATCTACCTCATCGGGTTTTTGCCGGCGGTGCCGGTGTTGTTGTTGTGGGGGGCGCTCCTCATCATCGTCGGCGCGTATATCGGCTACCCCGAGAACCGGGATCGCGGCCCCTCCGGGTGGGCCAAGCTGCGCGCGGGCATCGGCCTGCTCGTGATCCTCTGGGGCGGGTTGTGCGTCGTGGGCGGGCTTGCCGGGCGGCGCGACCCCTTAAAGCCCCTGTCGGCGGCGCTCATCGAGCCCGCCGCCACGCCGGCTCGGGGCGCGCCCGCCTTTACCACCGTCCGGAGCGAGGCCGCGCTGAAGCGGGCGCTTGCGCAAGCGCGGCGCGCGGGAAGGCCCGCGCTCGTCGATTTCTCCGCGTCCTGGTGCATCGACTGCCTGCGCCTGCAAAAGACCACGTTCGCCAACAGGCGTGTGCGCGGGGCCCTGGCGGGCTTTACGCTCATCGAGGCCGACGTCACGCACGACACGCGCAAAACGCGCGCCATGAAACGTCGCTACGGCATCCTCGGGCCGCCGGCGGTCCTGTTCTTTTCCGCGCGCGGCACCCTGGATCGGGCCGCGGACTTTTACGGCTATAAGGGGCCCGCGGCCGTCCTGCGTCGCCTCCGGGAGATCAGACCATGACAAAACACGCGCACATCCTCTGGGCCCTCCTCGTGATCGGCGCGCTCGGCGGCGGCTATTGGCTCGGGCGTCACGGGCCCGCATCGGCGCCCCACCCGCGCGCCCACCATGACCGCTTCCGTCTCGCGCTCCCAAGCCTCAGCGGGCGCATGCGCACGCTCGACCACTGGCCGGCGAAGGTCTATCTCGTGAATTTCTGGGCCCCGTGGTGCCCCCCCTGCCGGGCCGAGATCCCGCTTCTGAAGACCGTCGCCGCGCGCGACCGCGCGCGCGGCCTCGTGGTCGTCGGGATCGCGCTCGACCACAAGCCCGCGGTGAGCCGCTACGTGCACCGCCACCACATCCCCTACCCGGTGGTGCTGGGGGGCGAACGGGCCCTGGCGATGATGGCGGAATACGGGGACGTGCAGGGGGCGATCCCGTTCAGCCTGTTCGTGAGCCCGCACGGCCGGATCCTGACCGGGCGGCTCGGGGCCTTCAGCCCGCACGCCCTACAGGCCGACATCCATTACGCCTTCAAGCGGCGTTAATTGTCCGGTAACTGCGGCGAACAGCGGCTAACTGGACAAAAACGGCGGTGGCGGGCACAATGCCCCGACCGGGATCCCCCGGCGGGACGGCGCATGGCTGATCTACTCGTACTGAACGGCCCCAATCTCAACCTGCTCGGTACCCGCGAGCCCGGGGTCTATGGCGACACGCCGCTTGCGATGATCGAGAGCCGCCTGGCGGCACTCGCCGCCGAGACGTCGCTGTCGATCGCCTTCCTGCAAAGCAATGCCGAGAGCGAGCTCATCAACCGCATCCATGCGGCGGCGAGCGACGGCACGCGCTTCATCGTATTCAATCCGGCGGCCTTCACCCACACAAGCGTTGCGCTGCGCGATGCCTTGGCGGCGGTGGCGCTGCCTTTTATCGAGGTTCACCTCTCGAACGTCTACAGCCGCGAGCCCTTTCGGCGCCATTCGTATTTCTCCGATATCGCCTTCGGGGTGATCAGCGGCCTCGGCGCCCTGGGCTACGAACTCGCCCTGACGGCGGCCATTTCCCATTTGCAATCTCGGTGAGCGTCCGTGGATATCCGTAAAGTCAAAAAACTCATAGAAATGCTCGAGGCCTCGCATTTGGGCGAACTCGAGATCCGGGAAGGGGAGGAGTCGATCCGCATCAGCCGCGCGACCTCGGTCGTGTCGGCCCCGCCGGCTGGCGCGCCGTCGTCCGCCCCGAGCCCCCCGCAAACCCCCGTGAGCGCGCCCGCGCCGCCCGCGGTCCCCGAACCCCGGGGACATACCGTGCTCTCGCCCATGGTCGGCACCTTCTACCGCGCGCCGTCACCGGACTCGCCGCCGTTCGTCGATGTCGGCGCGACGGTGGCCGTCGGCGACCCCTTGTGCATCATCGAGGCGATGAAGATGTTAAACGAGATCGAGGCCGATCGCGCGGGTGTCGTGACTGCCATCCTCAAGGAAAACGGCCAGCCGGTCGAGTACGGCGAAACGCTGTTTGTCATCGAGTAGCCCCATGATCGACAAAGTCGTCATCGCCAATCGCGGGGAGATCGCCCTGCGCGTGCAGCGTGCCTGTCGCACGCTCGGCATCAAAACCGTGGCTTTGCACTCCGAGGCCGACCGGGACGCCAAGTACGTGCGGCTCGCGGACGAGTCGGTGTGCATCGGACCGGCCCCGGCCGCCAAGAGTTATCTCAACATCCCGGCCGTGATCAGCGCCGCCGAGGTCACGGACGCCGTCGCCATTCATCCCGGTTACGGCTTCCTCTCCGAGAACGCGGATTTCGCCGAGCGCGTCGAGCAGAGCGGCTTCATCTTCATCGGGCCGCGGCCGGAGACCATCCGTCTGATGGGCGACAAGATCTCCGCGATCCGCGCCATGAAGGAGGCGGGCGTGCCGTGCGTCCCCGGGTCCGACGGCCCGCTCGATGACGACGAACAGCGCACGCTCGCGATCGCGCGCACCATCGGCTATCCGGTCCTCATCAAGGCCACGGGCGGCGGCGGCGGCAAGGGCATGCGCGTCGTGCACGCCGAGGCCGCGCTGTTGAGCGCGCTCGCCCTGACGCGCGCCGAGGCACGGGCGGCCTTCAACAATGACGTCGTGTACATGGAGAAGTACCTCGAGAAGCCGCGGCACGTCGAGTTCCAGGTCCTGGCCGACGAGCATGGACACGCCATTCACCTCGGGGAGCGCGATTGCTCGCTGCAGCGACGCCACCAGAAGGTCATCGAGGAATCGCCGGCGCCGGGGATCAGCCCGGCCGAGCGCACGCGCATGGGCGAGCTGTGCGTCGCCGCCTGCCAGCGGATCGGCTATCGGGGCGCCGGGACTTTCGAATTTCTCTACGAGAACGGGCAATTCTACTTCATCGAGATGAATACGCGCGTGCAGGTGGAACACCCCGTGACCGAGTTCGTCACCGGCGTCGACATCGTGCAACAACAGCTGCTCATCGCCTCCGGCGAACCTCTGACGCTGCGTCAGGACGACATTCACATGCGCGGTCACGCCATGGAGTGCCGGATCAACGCCGAGGACCCGGAGACCTTCATGCCTTCGCCCGGCCGCATCACCCAATATCACCAGCCGGGCGGGCCCGGCATTCGGTTCGACTCCCACATTTACACCAACTACGTGGTGCCGCCGTACTACGACTCGCTCATCGGCAAACTCGTGGCCCACGCCGATGATCGCAAGACCGCCATGGCGCGGCTGCGGATCGCCTTGAGCGAGATGGTCGTGGACGGCATCAAGACCAACATCCCGCTGCACCATCTGCTCTTGAACGACGCCTTGTTCCAGGCGGGGCCCGTCGACATCCATTACCTCGAGGGCCGATTGAAGACGTGAGGCGCGCGTGAGTGTTCTGCTGGCGTTCACGATCGACGGGTCGCAGGTCGACGCCGTCGAGCGGCTCTTCGAGGCCGCCGGGGCGTGCGCCCTGCGCTTCGAGGACGCGGCGGACGCGCCCGCGCTCTACGATGAAGGCCCGCCGGATGCCCCCCGCTACTGGCCGCGGACGCGCGTCGCCGCGTTTTTTCTGAGCGCGGGCGCGGCGGATTTCGCGGCCAGCCTCTTGCCCCCGGGGGTCGCGAGCACGCGTGAGGCGGTGACCGACGCGGGGTGGGAGCGCGAGGCGCGCAAGGGTTGGACGGCGTTTGCCGTGAGCGAGACGCTCTGGGTCTGCCCGCGCGACACAAAGGCCCCCGCGGGCGCGACCGCCCTGCACCTCGACCCGGGGCTCGCCTTCGGCAGCGGAACCCACCCGACGACACGGCTTTGCCTGCGCTTTCTGCAGGACCGCCTCGCTCGGCACCCGGCGGCCCGCGTCCTCGACTTCGGTTGCGGATCGGGCATCCTCGCGATCGCGGCCCTGAAGCTCGGCGCGCGCGACGCGCTCGCCCTCGACATCGATCCGCTCGCGATCGCGGCGACCGCCGACAACGCGGAGGCCAACGGCGTGGGCGAACGGCTTCAGGTCGGTTATCCGCCGATCCCATCTCATGAGGCCTTCACGCTCGTGGTCGCGAATATCCTCGCGGGCCCGCTCCTGCGCGCGGCCGAGGGCCTGCGCGCGGCCGTGGCCCCGGGCGGGGCGCTCGCGCTGTCGGGCATCCTGCCCCAGCAGGTGGACGCGGTGCGCGCCGCGTTCCCCGACTTTGCCTTGAGCGTGCAGGACGAGGACACGTGGTGCCTGCTCGCCGGGGGGCGTGCATGATCCTGACCCAATGCCCGTCGTGCCG